>JANMZB010000669.1:0-3908 GCA_031382725.1 Sphingobacteriaceae bacterium
TTCCTTTGATATTATAGGCAGCACAGTCAAACTTCTAAATTGCTATCCGGCACTCGACAGTAAGATGTTGAAGGTTGTAAGCGTGAAAGTAAGCGATAAAGGTAGAGTTAAAACCATTCAATATCGCATGGTTGAGGGTACAATGGAATTGAGGTTAAGCGATGAGGGAAAAGCATTTACCATAAACACCAAGGTTACCGGACTAAAAAATGTTCCCGGAATGATTTCCATCCTTCGCGATGCGGAAGTAGAAGGTGCATCTCAGGTATATAAAACGTCAAGTCAGATTATTGGTAATGGAGGTATTAAAGACTGGCCCGACAACAGAGCAGGTAATCTGAGTTGTTCGGGTATTACTGGACTGATACCAGCCTCTGGCCATACATTTGTTATCTCAACACGCAATTATAAGAATTACACTGCCTATACCAATGCCTACACCAATAGACAGGGCAAAAAGTCTGTTGAAGCCACTGTAAATACTGAAAAAGTAGCCACTACGGATATCCCTACATTCTATTTCACGGAGAACGTTTCCGCGTTTGATGCCATGAGAAATGAAGCCGTTGAGGCAGGAAAAGTGATGGGTGCCAGGAATGAGAAGCCTCAATCTTATCACTGGTGCTCGTGGTATTATGCCTTCTATCATCTTACAGATAAGATGCTTACCGAATATTTACAAGGTTTTAAGAAGATGTCGGAGCCAGTAAATATTCAAACCGTGCAAATTGATGCGGGCTATCATCCCCATGTTGGCGACTGGCTCGAACCGAGTGAAAAATTCCCGAAAGGAATTGAGCCGGCGATTAAAGAAATTTTAGCCAGTGGATACAAAGCTGGTATCTGGATTGGCCCATACATGGTGGGAAACAGAAGCAAGCTTTACAAGGAGCATCCCGATTGGATCTTGCGCTACAAGGATAACAAGCCGGTTATCGAAATGTCTTTCTATGGTGAAAATAGACTGTGGGGAGCCATGGACGAGGAGATTTATTGCCTTGACACCAGTAACCCTGCAGTAATGGACCACCTCCGTAAGGTATTCCGCGAATTCAAGAGAATGGGCATCAGCTTTTACAAAACTGACTTTATGCTCTATGGTGCTGAAAACTCAAACGACGTAATCCGGTTTGCCCCGGGTAAAACCTCTCTGCAATATCAAAGTGAATTTCATGATATGATACGTCAGGAGATAGGCCAGGAATCATTCTGGCTAGGCTGTATCGCACCTTTCCAGTCTATGATAGGATATGTGGATGCCATGCGTATTGCAGGCGACGTACATCCTAAATGGAGTGCCTTTAACACCATGTTTGAAGAGACCGAAGGAGGTCAGCATATAAACAATGTGTGGTGGCAGAACGATCCGGATGCGATGATTATCAGGGAAAAATTTAATGAGATGAACGAGGCAGAAACACGCTCGGTAGCCCTTTGGGAGGGAATGCTGGGTGGCGTAATCAACACCTCCGACTTATTCTACGATATGCCTGAAAGTCGAGCAGAATTATTCAGATTCCTAGAGCCCGGTAAACAGAAGTTCGACACCCGTTTTCCATTCCTAAACTCTAATGAGAAGTTAGAGGTGCTGGTTCGTAAATATTCTGATAAAGCCTGGGCTGTGCTGTTTACTAATCGCCAAGAAGGTAATTTAACAAGCAAATTTGCTATGAAAGATCTTGTGGGTAAGCAAAGCGCCAGTTGCTATGTATGGGATGAGTTACAAACGGAAAAACTTGGCGAAAGATCGAATTTAGAAGTCGAGTTAAAACCCCACGAAAGTAGATTGATGTATATTTCCACTGATGGGAAATCTCCCAAAGGGTTGACGCTGGGATTAAAGCAAAACTAGCGAGGGTTTATTACATTGAATCGCACGAGTCTACCGTATTTTCTTCCTTTTTGAATAAACCGATAATGATATTATTTAGCCAATCAACTACTGTATTAATTTGAAATTCGGAAATCCCAACTAACTAATTCAGTCTCGCACCCTTTGAATGGAAATAATTGTGTGTCTGATATATAATGAAGGTTAGTGCCATTTTTTAATTTTCTGGTAGCTGAAGCTCATTCATAGTTAAAATAAGTGCTACATATCAAATGTCAGACTCTTGATCGGTATTCTAAAAGCACTACTTATAAGAACTAATTGAAAGTGATGGCAATACTATATGTCCAATCGTAATATTTTTCATGTTTTCGAATCATCTGCTATTTTATATTTAGATTTTTTATGCCAACTTGTTTTGCCAAAAATAATTTAATAGTGTAGAAATATAGGTTTGTAGTGGGAAAGATTAACCATTAAATGGGTCGTTAGAATTTTTGCCAAACAAGCAACCCAGGTACAAATTGCGTTTATAAACCTTTTATTACAGAACGATGGTTAAGTATCTTTTCAGATGGCAGTATTCACCTGCGGGCTAAATTGAAAGTTGTATTGCCATTTCTTAAGTGACCTTTAAAAGGTGGCTTTATTCGTTTTGATTAGTGTATGAGGAAGTATTTATTTCCTGCGGGTGATGAAAAATACGTATCAATTATGAAGCTAAATACGTAACAATCCGCATACTAAAAAGTATAGAGGATTATACCTTTTAAATGCTTAATGATCGTAAGATCAAAGATGTTTAGTAAGAGACAAATGAATATTAATCACTTAATCTTTATATGGCTATAAGTCACAAGTACTATATAAAATAAATCCTATGTCGTTGTATTTCAAGAAAGATGGTTTTCCTGGTCAGAAGCACTGGATTATTCCTTATGGTATTAGAAAGGGAGCGCAGGACGACTCCATATGCAAATGGGTATATGTTGTAGCTTTAGGTTATTTCCCAAAAGCACAGTATCATTTAATAGAGCGAAAAAGGGGATCAAATGATTTTATACTTATGTATTGTGTTTCTGGGAAAGGGACCTTTATCATAAATAAAATAGAATATACTTTGATGGCTAATCAGGTAGTAATTTTTCCCGCGGGAATAGCGCATAAATATGAAGCTCACCTAACAGAGCCCTGGACAATTTATTGGATTCACTTTACCGGAATGAATGCTGAAGCTTTAAGTAATTATATTTTAGGTAAAGAATTTCGAGGGCCTCTTGATGTGCCTTTTGATAATGAGCGGAATAAAGTTTTTGACCAAATGTATTCTTATGCTGAAGGAGCCAACAATCAAGGGAAGTTCATTAATCTTTCATTAAGTCTTACGTACTATTTAGCCAGTTTTACTGAAGCATCATCTCTTTACAGAAATTTAAAACATCAAAAAGATGGCCCTGTCGAAATGTCAATCAAGTTTATGAAAGATAACCTTGCTTCTACATTCACATTAAAATATCTTGCCGAACTGGTTTCACTGTCAGTATCACATTACTCTACGCTTTTTCAACAAAAAACACATAAATCTCCTCTTAATTACTTTACTCATTTGAAGATGCAGCATGCTTGCAATTTACTGGACTTTACTGAATTTTCAGTTAAAAGGATTGGTCTTGAATTGGGATATGCAGATGCCTTCCATTTTTCGAGAACATTTAAGCAAGGTATAGGGGTATCACCGAAAAATTTTAGAAACCGAGATTAGACTTAACTACTCAGATTATAGTTGCCCCTTACTGAATCTCGTACAGAGTATTTTTGCTGTTTGCTAATTTGAAATTTTCTATAACCTGGGCTTTTAATAACCTGGCTGAAGGAGTATAAAGTCAAGCATATATTTATCAATTTAAATTGATCTCATCTAACAGTAGACAATAATCAATCTTACAAACCATACATATTTTAATTTAAATGGGTAAGGCTCGGGAGATATTACAGATCATTTAATAAAAATAAATGCGGAGTATTTTATACCTACGCGAGACGACTTTATCCCAACCGGCGAAATTCGACACGTAAA
>JANMZB010000687.1:0-4788 GCA_031382725.1 Sphingobacteriaceae bacterium
GCGGATTTAGAGGCGGTATAAGATGGAACATTTATTCCACCCTGATAGCTCAACAGTGAGCAGATGAATATGATTTTTCCCCCGCCATTATTAATCATATGGTTTCCAAGCTCCCGGCCAAGAATAAATTGTGCATCCAAGTTAATCGACATTACTTTATCCCAATATTCATCCGGATGCTCAGCCGCAGGTTTCCGCATGATAATGCCTGCATTGTTAACCAGAATATCGATCTTTTTGCTCTCGGCATTTATATTATGAACAAAATCGTAAATTTCCTTTCGGTTCGATAAATCAACCTGAAAGTAAACGAAGCTCTTGCCTACTGCCTCAACAGATGCTTTAACATCCGCGAAAGCGCCACCGGAAGAAAGGCCTATAATGTTTGCGCCGGCCTCTGCCAGAGCAATGCTCATAGCTTTTCCAATACCGGTATTACAACCTGTTACTAAAGCTGTTTTTCCTTCTAAAATAAACATTTCTGGTGTGTGCATGGAGTGGGATATTTCGAACTAAAATCTTAAAGATTATATAAGCAATACTAATTGCCTAACCCGCTTTAGTTCATGTTACAGCCTGCAAACTTATACATTATAATATTAATTCAATACTCGAAATCATAGGTTATCGTTGAGTTTTTCTAAGTTTGTTATCTCAAGCTATTATCAAGCATTTTTGTTATGACAATCTTCAATAAATTATCATTTAATCTAAAAAGCGCAGTCAATTTTAAATCAGCTTTTTTTTTAATAATGTTTTTAAATTTTAGTTTGAGCTATGCACAAACCAAAAACTATTGCAGCATTTCAGTTACCAATACCTCAGCTATTAATATTACCGAAAAAGTTATTGATGTTCCCTGGAACCAAATTTTAAAATCTTATCCTTCAATAGATACTGCTTCATTAATTGTAATCGAATCAAGTTCCAAAAAGCAAATTCCATATCAACTTGAAAAAAAAGGCACATCTCAAATTCAGAATCTACTAATACAAGTTTCTGTGTCGGCGAAAAGTAGATCAGCCTTCATAATTAAGGAAGGAAAGAAGCAAACTTTTCCTGGCAAAACATATGCTCGTTATGTGCCCGAAAGATTTGAGGATTTTGCCTGGGAGAATGATAAAATTGCCTTTAGAATGTATGGTAAAGCCTTGGAAACAACTTCGGGTAATGCGACAGGAATTGACGTGTGGACTAAACGTACAAAGAGTCTGGTGTTAAATAAATGGTATAAAGCTGAAAATTATCATAAAGACAGTGGTGAAGGTCTCGACTTTTATCATGTAGGTTTGACTTTGGGAGCCGGAGGTATTGCGCCTTATGTTAATGGCCAAATAATTAATTCCAAAAACTATGTTAAATACGAAGTTTTAGACAATGGCCCGATTCGTAGTAGTTTTAAACTGTTTTATACCCCCTGGATGGTTAACGGAAACGAAGTTAACTACACTAAATTAGTTCAACTTGATGCTGGCAGCCAGTTGAATAAATTCGAAGTTCAATTTGCATCCCCAACCAGAGATTCATTAACCGTTGCCGCTGGCATTCATACCAATAATGGTCTTGATGTGAAGTTTATGGATGAGCAGAAAAAGATCTTAGCTTATTGGGAACCTGTAAATAAAGATAATGGTCAAATTGGAGTAGGCTGTGTATTCATTTCACCAGTAAAATCCTTTATTGAAAATAAAGATCATATTTTGAATGTAGAGACTATACAAGTCAGCAAACCTTACACATACTATGCGGGTGCTTGTTGGGACAGAGCGGGACGGTACCTAAACTCTGCTCAATGGTTTAAGCATCTCCAAGAGTTTTCAAAAACGCTGGATGTATTAAAAGTGGAAGTAAAATAAAAGCTTCTTACTTTTGGGAACCAATATTAATACGTATTCTTATAATCATCATCATAATATAAACGCGATAAATCAGTATTTCCATGTTAATGAATAAATCTAAAGGTCTGTTAGTCTTGTTGTTGGTTATTGCTTCTATATGCAGCGCTCAAAATAGAAAGCTAAAATCAAACAAGCGATTGTTGAAGGTCATCAATCAAAATTTCAAAGATGGTGCTGATCAATATAATTTTCAAATGAAAAATATACCGGATGGAAAGTTTCCAAAAACCTATTATCCGGAAAAAGACAAGCTTGAATTTAGCGGTTCAGAATGGTGGTGCAGTGGATTTTACCCGGGCACACTTTTGTACCTCTATGAGCAAACCAAGCAACAAACTTTGTTGGCCGAGGCCGATCGAATGCTTAATTTATTAAAAAAAGAACAGTATAATAAAACCACCCATGATTTGGGTTTTATGATGTATTGCAGTTTTGGGAATGCTAACCACTTAGCTCCCAAGCCTGAATACAAGGAAATACTGGTTAATAGTGCCAAGTCACTTTCAACCCGTTTTAATCCAACAGTTGGTACTATTAAATCATGGGATAGCGGAGATCCTACAAATTTCCTGGTTATTATCGATAATATGATGAATCTCAAATTGCTTTTCTGGGCAACCGAGGTAACCGGCGATTCATCTTACTATAAGATAGCGGTAACTCATGCCAATACTACAATCAAAAATCACTTTAGGGATGATTACAGTTCCTATCACCTGGTGAATTATAATGCTCTTAACGGAACGTTTAAGGAAAGAAAAACGGTACAAGGGGCGGCGGATTCTTCGGCCTGGGCTCGTGGACAATCATGGGGATTGTACGGATTTACTGAGGCTTACGGCGAAACTAAGGACAAAAAATATTTGGAACACGCAAACCGTATAGCGAATTTTATCTTAACTAATCCCAACCTTCCGGCTGACAAAGTTCCCTATTGGGATTTTGATGCTCCGGGAATTCCTAACGCTTTACGCGATGCATCAGCTGCAGCAGTTATTGCATCTGCTTTAATAGAACTTAGTGGCTATGTTGATAAGCCGCTTGCAAAGAAATATAAATCTGCCGCAGAAACAATCTTATTCTCCTTATCCTCTGATAAGTATAAAGCGGCTCCTAAAACGAATGGTGGGTATATTCTTAAACACTCTGTTGGGCATTTTTCTGCTAAGTCTGAGGTAGATGTACCGCTTACATATGCCGATTATTATTTCGTTGAGGCGATGAAGCGTTATAAAGGCTATAAATAATAAAGATTCTTGTTCCAAATGATTAAGATGAACAGACTGTTTTTGATCCTAAGTTTATTGGTTTGTGCATTAACCCCCGCACTTTCTCAAATAAAAGATCCTCAGGCTACAAACGATGATCGTAAATTTTGGCTGTCGCAATTGGATAAAATTGCTCGGCCCGTTTTTTCTAACCTGGCAAACGATCAGTTAACGAAAAATATGCCGGTAGAGCTTTCCATCCGGAGTAACGATCCGGAAATGAGAATCAAGGTTGCTCCGTTAGAAGCATTCGCCCGAACCTTTTGCGGAATTGCTTCCTGGCTTAATCTGGAGGGTGGGAATGCCGAAGAAGTAGCCCTGCGTAATCAATATCGCGAATGGGCCTTAAAGGCGGTTAGCAATGCGGTTAATCCGGCCTCCAAAGATTACATGTACTTTACTACAGGTCAATCAGTAGTAGACGCATCATTTATTGCGGTTGGTTTTATAAGATGTCCGTGGGTATGGGAAAATCTAACAAAAAAGACACAAAAGCAGGTTGTAGATGCGTTCAAGTTAACTTCAAAAATTAATCCTCCCTTTAATAATTGGCTGTTATTTGTAGGGATGATTGAAGCATTTTATTGCAAATACAATATGCCCTGGGATCCGGTAAGAGTTGAGTACGGTATGAGGCAATTTGAGCAGTGGTATATTGGAGACGCAACTTATAAAGATGGTGAAAGCTACCATTACGATTATTACAATAGCTTTGTAATCTATCCGTATCTGGCGCAAATAGCTAAAATCATTAATGCAAGCAACGGGAATTATAAAGCATTTCTGGAGAAATTTAAAAAACGAAGTGAGCGATATGCGATCATTCAGGAAAGATTGATTAACGCCGATGGAAGTTTTCCAGCTACCGGCAGATCGATAGTTTATAGAGGTGCAGTGTTTCAACATTTGGCCGATATGGCTCTGCGTGAGAGTTTGCCGCAGGAATTGCATCCTGCTCAAGTGCGTAGCGCACTTACCGCCGTAATAAGAAAAACGCTTGAGAGCCCTACTACATTTAACAACAAAGGCTGGCTAACTATTGGTTTATATGGCACTCAACCCAATATTGCCGATACCTATAATAATACAGGCAGTTTATATTTGAACACAACAATTTTTTTACCATTAGGCCTTCCGGAAGACAATCCATTTTGGTCTGCTCCAGCAAAAGACTGGAGTTCAAAGAAGATCTGGGGAGGAAGTCAGGATGTAAAGAACGATCACGCTATAGACTGATCGTTACTTAATCGTGATGGTGCCCTTTTTTATAATGTTGTAATAACTTATCACCACCGAAATCGTGTTTTAAATCTCTAACGACGGTATGAATATGGTTGGCATTATTTTGCGAATTATCAAACTCGATGATTATGGTTGGCCCTTGTATTCTATAGTAATGTGCTTTTCCAATCTCTGGTTGTGTAGCACCGGCCCATACAAATCTTAGTTTATTGATATCGGCTTTCCTTATTTCTTTCATCATATCCTTCGCATACTTTTCTGTATACCTGTTCACGTAAACCTCCAAAAGCTTTATAAACATCACCTTTTGCTCAGCCGACAATTCAGAGTAAAAGATTCCTTCCGGTTTGTCAATCCGTGCTGCCCGATTTATATAAGTG
>JANMZB010000697.1:0-6619 GCA_031382725.1 Sphingobacteriaceae bacterium
ATCCTTTATTTGTAATTTTCGTTAACAAATTAGCTTTTTAAAATCTTAAAAGCTGCCAACACCCCCATTTAAACGATGATAATTAGTATTTTCGGGGCTATTAATATATGTTAAGACAAAACTTACAACAGAAGTTACTTCAAAAGCTATCTCCGCAACAGATACAGTTCATAAAGCTGTTGCAAATTCCTACCGTGGGTTTGGATGCCAGGATTAAAGAGGAGCTTGAGGAAAATCCTGCACTGGAGGATCTTAGCCTTGTAAACTTAAATGAGCCTATAGAAGAGTATCCTGATAAGGACCCTGATGCGCCTGATTTTAATGGTGATGAAACCAGCAGCGGCGACGATTTTGAGGAATTTAATGTTGATGATTATTTACAGGAAGATAACATAAACGATTACAGTTCTAAATACGACCAGAACGGTGATGATGAAGAAGAACGCAAGGAAATGCCTATCGCGATTCAATCATCATTTTATGAAAAACTGCAACAGCAGCTTGATTTAGCGCCCATTTCTGATAAGGACTTTCAGATCGGCCAGCAAATTATTGGAAGCTTGGATGACGACGGATATCTTAGACGTTCCACCACATCGCTTTTAGACGACCTGGCATTTTCTCAGAATGTTATTGCTGAAGAAGATGAAATTTTAGATGTTTTGAAGCTGATTCAATCTTTTGAACCAGCTGGTGTTGCTGCACGTGATTTGCAGGAATGCCTTTTAATTCAGTTACGGAAGAAAGAACAAACACCTGTAATACAAAAAGCCACTAAAGTAGTTGAAAATTACATCGACGAGTTTACCCGAAAACATTACGATAAACTTGAAATGTCGATAAATATGGATTCGGCAGAGCTTCGTGAAGTAATTGCTGAAATTTTAAAACTAAACCCAAAACCTGGTGATGCCGGTGAAACTAACACCAAGCAGTTACAGGTTATCCCCGATTTTCATATTGCTAATAACGAGGGGACATTGATCTTAACGCTTAATTCCCAAAACGCTCCCGAACTTCGGGTAAGTCGTTCTTACAAAGAGATGTTTGATCATTATGATAAAGCCTCTCAAAAAGATAAAAAACTTAAAGAAGCGGTACAATTTGTAAAACAGAAACTCGATTCTGCAAAGTGGTTTATCGATGCCATCAGACAAAGGCAGCAAACGCTTTTAAAGACGATGAATGCCATAATGCAATATCAATACGAGTTTTTCCTATCGGGAGATGAGCGTAATTTACGTCCGATGATTTTAAAGGATATCGCTGACAAAATTGGAATGGATATTTCTACCGTTTCCCGTGTGGCCAACTCAAAATATGTTCAAACCGAATTTGGGACTTTTCTATTAAAATCATTCTTTTCTGAAGCTATTCAGATGGAAAGCGGTGAAGAAGTTTCTAATAAAGAGGTTAAGAAAATATTGGAAGAGTGTATTGGAAATGAAGATAAACAGCACCCCTTAGCCGACGAAAAACTTACTGAAATCCTGAAGGAGAAAGGTTATAATATTGCACGCCGTACAGTGGCAAAATATAGGGAAGCTATGAATATTCCTGTAGCGAGATTAAGAAGGGAATTGTAAGTTAGCTTTCTGTAACCTTAAAAAGCCGGACAGGAAGCCTATTTATTATTGCTATCAGCCCTCTTTCCACAACTATATTAGCTCAAGACAAAAGCAATTATGTTGCATTTAACAAACTATCAGAGCTAGACGGTACATATGACACATTTTTTTAATGCTTAAATGTTTGAAATATCCGAAAATGTTTCGAATCCCCTCAGCATGACAACAAGACCCTCTAATACCAAGCCGGATACTTCGCCGGATTGGCCTCACTCATCATCTCATAAATCGTTTCTACCACATCATCAACCGAAGGCTTGGTAAAATAGTCCCCATCCGAGCCATAAGGCGGGCGATGCTCTTTAGCGGAGATAGTTCTCGGCGCACTGTCTAAATGGTAATATCCTTTTTGCTTTTCAAGTATTTGTTGTAAAATAAATGCAGAGGCACCACCCGGTACATCTTCATCAGCTACAAGCAATTTATTTGTTTTCTTAAGTGATTTCACACACTCGGAATTTAAATCAAACGGGTGAAGTGTTTGAGGATCAACTATTTCAATATTTATACCTAATCTTTCCAGTTCTTCAACAGCTTCTTCAACAACCCGTAATGTGGAACCATAAGATACTACCGTGATATCTGTTCCTTCCTTTACAACTTCAGCAATGCCAAGGGGAACAGTAAACTCTCCTACGTTTGAAGGCAAACGCTCTTTAAGGCGGTAGCCATTCAAATTTTCAATTACAATAGCAGGCTCATCGCCTCTTAATAATGTATTATACATACCCGCTGCTTGGGTCATATTACGCGGAACGCATACATGTATTCCCCGCATTGAACCAAGAATCATCGACATGGGCGAACCTGAATGCCAGATACCCTCAAGGCGGTGTCCGCGCGTACGAATAATTAAAGGCGATTTCTGTCCAGCTTTAGTACGATAACTTAAACAAGCCAAATCATCGCTCACCACATATAAAGCATACAGCAAATAGTCCAGATATTGAATTTCTGCAATGGGTTTTAAACCGCGCAGTGCTAAACCTATGCCCTGCCCGATAATTGTACTTTCCCGTATTCCCGTATCAGCCACACGCACTTTTCCGTGCTTCGCCTGCAAACCAGCAAAACCCTGATTTACATCACCAATACTTCCTACATCCTCTCCAAAAGCGACGATCCGGATATCGCGTTTGAAATTTTCATCAAAACAAACATTCAATACTTCACGTCCATCGATGAGCTTTGGATCTTCATCATACATTGCAGAAACTACAGGCACCGTGAATGGTGACTCTACAGATTCAGTAAATAATTTCGAATTATAACGTTCATTATTAAGTTCGAGATTATGTTTATACCATTCAAAAAGAGCGTTTCTTGCGTCGGAAGTATCTCCCGAAAGGGAACGAATAGCTTTTCGCACTGCAATAAACATATCTCTTCTGGTAACTTCGACATTACGCTTTAATCCCGAAGCAAGTTTATCGAAATCATCTTTTTGAAAAGCATTTAATAATCCCGCAACCTCTTCAGCTTCTCTTCTTAAAACCTGATGAAAGGCATCCCAAGCTGTTTTCTGACATTCCTTAACATATATTCTTGCCTGATTTTCGATTTCGATTAATTCTTCTTCGGTGGCAACAGCAGATTCCAAAACCCATTTGCGCATTTGCAATAAGCAATCGAATTCTGCTTCCCAGTCAAGGCGTTCCTGAGTTTTATAGCGTTCGTGGGAACCTGAAGTTGAATGACCTTGTGGCTGAGTAAGCTCCCAAACATGAATCATTACAGGTATATGGCTTTCGCGACAAATTGCTATTGCCCGCTCATAGGTTTCGCACAAACCGGGGTAATCCCAGCCTCTTACCTTAAAAATTTCAAGTCCTTCGGCATTTTCATCGCGTTGGAAACCTTTTAGAACTTCTGAAATATCTTGCTTCGTTGTCTGGTATTCCTGAGGAACTGATATCGCATAACTATCATCCCAAATAGAGATTGCAAGCGGAATTTGCAGCACACCAGCAGCATTGACGGCTTCAAAAAACACACCTTCCGATGTTGAGCCGTTGCCAATCGTACCAAAAGCTACTTCATTACCACTTAGTGAGAAGTTTTTATTCAGATCGATTTCAGGATTATCACGATAGAATTTAGATGCCTGTGCCAATCCAACCAGCCTAGCCATTTGCCCACCTGTAGTAGAAATATCAGAAGACGTCATTTTCATTTCCGTCTGATTTTTCCAGGTACCATCTTCATTTAGTATTCGGGTGGCAAAGTGCGCATTCATCTGGCGGCCGCTAGAAAAAGGCTCTTTTTTTACATCGGTATTGGCGTATAACTGGGAAAAAAACTCTGTAATAGTTGCCATACCTGCAGCAAACATGAACGTTTGATCACGGTAATACCCTGATCGCCAGTCGCCATTCTTAAACGCTTTAGCCATTGCAACCTGAGCTACTTCTTTCCCATCGCCAAAAATTCCAAACTTCGCCTTTCCGCTAAGCACTTCTTTTCTACCTAATATGCTTGTCTGTCGACTTTCAAAACAAATGCGATAATCATTCAGCACGATTTGTTTGAAGTCTTCAAAGCTTAGCTCAGAAACATCGAATTGGTTAGTTACTTTCATTTACGTGGCAATATTTCACTCTGGTTGTCAAAATTAATAAAATATACATGTTATGAAACCTCTATATTTCTGAATGCGTATAAATGCGAATACCGTTTGATTTTTAAAATATCTTATATTTGTACAACACAATCACAAAACTTCCGTTCAAGTTTTTATTTTATTATTAAACCATATCAATTATCTTTAGTCTATTAAATAAAACAAACATAATGAAGAAGCTCCTTACAATTTGCGCAGTTATTTTAAGTTTCACAGTATTAACGGCAATGACTGTTGCAGACGCAGAATTTAAATTTACAGAAGAAACGCATGATTTTGGCAAAATCCCACAAGGAAAGCCTGTTACTTACGAATTCAAATTTGTAAACAACGGTGATACGCCTCTAATCATCAGCAACGTTGAAGCTACGTGTGGCTGTACTGTACCAACATACTCTAATACTCCTGTACAAAAAGGAGAAACTGGTGTGATTACTGCAACATTTAATGCGCTTGCTTTAGGTTCGTTTTCGAAAACGATAACCGTTAAATCGAACGCCAAAACACCGGTTAAATATCTTTATATAAAAGGCGAAGTTGTTTCAACAAGCAGCAGATAGAAATAAATCTCCTTATAATTTAAAAAACCTCTCTGCTAACAGAGAGGTTTTTTTATTTTTGTAGCACATGCCAAAAATCTCGACCAAGGGAAAGCAGATGCCTGCTTCTCCTATCCGTAAACTTACACCTTATGCAGACCAGGCTAAAAAGCAGGGTAAAAAGGTTTACCACTTAAATATAGGTCAGCCTGATATAGAAACCCCAACGGCGATGATCAACGCCATTAAAAACATAGACTTTAAAGTTTGGGCCTATACACAATCTGAAGGCAACCTATCCTATAGGGAAAAACTTGTAGAGTATTATAATCGTGCGGGATATAATATCAGCATTGAAGATATTTTCGTAACAACAGGCGCATCGGAAGCCATTGTAATTGCTTTACAAACTTGTATGGATGATGGTGACGAAATTATTATACCAGAACCATTCTATGCGAATTATAATGCATTTGCATGGATGAGCAATGTTACGATTAAGCCGGTTTTATCAACTATCGAAACAGGTTTTGCCTTGCCCGCAATAAGTGAATTCGAAAAACAGATCACTGATAAAACTAAAGCAATCTTTATCTGCAACCCAAACAACCCAACCGGCTATTTATATTCTTACGAAGAGCTGGATGAGTTGAAAAAGCTTTGTTTAAAGTACGATTTATACTTATTTGCAGATGAGGCGTACAGGGAGTTTTGTTACGATGATAACAAGTTTTATTCGCCAATGCATTTAGATGGCATAGACGAAAATGTACTTATTTTCGACAGCGTATCTAAACGCTATAGTGCTTGTGGTGCAAGACTGGGTTGCTTTATCACTAAAAACAAAAAAGTGATTGAAACGGCTTTAAAATTCGCTCAGGCGAGATTAAGTCCGGGAATGGTCTCGCAGATTGCCGCAGAAGCAGCAGTTGATACTCCGTCTTCATATTTCGAGACTGTGAACGAGGAATATACCGGAAGACGGAATATGCTTGTAGCTGCGCTTAATAAGATGGAAGGAGTTTTTTGTCCTAATCCTGGTGGAGCGTTTTATGTTGTAGCACGTTTCCCTGTAGATGATTCGGAAAAATTTTGCCAATGGATGCTGGAAGAGTTTTCATACAATAATGAAACAGTAATGATGGCACCGGCCGCAGGATTTTACAGTACACCCGGTGCCGGTAAAGACGAAATCCGATTGGCATACGTTTTGAACAAAGAAGATCTGGCTAACGCGATGATTTGCCTTGAAAAAGCTTTGCAGGAATATCCCGGGAGGACTTTTGAGAGCCAAAAGATAAGAGCTAAGAGGCAAGAGGCAAAAGACGAGATATAAAAGAATAAGAGACAAGAAAAAAGAGACAAGAGGCAGCTTAATTCATATCTTTAGCGAGATAAGAAGAAAGAGGCTAAAGGCCGCTGGATTCATAAAGACAGTCGCAATGAGTATTGAAAAGATAGAGGGTAACCTTGAATCTAAACTCTTGCTTCTATACAAATCGGGCCCGACCGGAATTGACAGGATGGCGGCAGGTATGTAAGCATGCAGCGCGTTGTGAGACTAGCGCTCTAATCTGAACTCTCAAAACAATAATTGGCGAAAATAACTACGCCTTAGCTGCCTAATTTAGAATTAGCATAGCTTTTGTCCCGCTGGCAGTCTGTTCTGTTCTATCAGCATACGGGGCATCGAACTACAGAACTGGTTTGGTTAAGGGTGCGAAAACCTGACGAGATAAAGCACATAAGGAAGACGGTATAGGCAATCGGCCAGCCTTCCCCTT
The DNA here is from genome assembly GCA_031382725.1 of Sphingobacteriaceae bacterium. Lineage (GTDB taxonomy): Bacteria > Bacteroidota > Bacteroidia > Sphingobacteriales > Sphingobacteriaceae > Paradesertivirga. Next base: position 6,572 of record JANMZB010000697.1, read on the forward strand.
CCCGACAATTAAATGGCAGATAAGCATGTAGAAAGCATAATTTGTTCC
>JANMZB010000074.1:0-1100 GCA_031382725.1 Sphingobacteriaceae bacterium
CCGTGGAGCCTGGCAAGAATGGGAAATAGATCAAATAGAAATGGCAGTACCCTTAAGCCCGGAAGAATTGTTGCGCAAACGTAAGGCTATCTTCAAACATCAATCCCAAAAGGACTCAGCACTGTTTCCAGGAAATGATAAAAGAGAATTTTGGGTGAGAGCCGAAGACCGTAATCACGCTACTGCTGAGGCTTACAACAAACTAGGCTTAGCGGAATACGAAGCTATGGAAGCTTTTGTGAGGTATAGGTTTTAGAGAGAGTGGCTTATTACAGGTAAATTTATTTATACCCCTAATTTATAGCCACCACACCCACAATCTCGGGTACCATTTTAAGTATGGCTTGCTCTACTCCTGCTTTCATAGTCATGGTAGACATGGGGCATGTGCCGCAATTGCCTACCAACTCAACTTTCACTATCATCTCGGGGGTAATTTCTACAATTTTGATATTGCCACCATCGGTCTCCATATAGGGACGAATGCTGTCAAGGGCCAATTCTACTCTATTCAAAAGTGAATCCTGTACAATGGTGGTTTCCATAATTTGAGAATTGTTATTGTTTTTAATTTCTTATTTCAACACGTTCGGTAGGGGCTGCGTTGGCATTTCTTAAGGCCACCTGCTGCGCCAGATTTTCAGCTATACTTTGAAATGCATCGGCAGTGATGCCTTCGGTCATTACTATTGGGAGACCTGCATCGCCCGATTCACGGATGTTTTGTATTAAAGGAATCTCTCCTAAAAAAGGAACATCAAATTTCTCTGCCAATTCCTTTCCGCCCCCTTGGCCAAAAATATAATATTTGTTATTGGGCAATTCCTCGGGTGTGAAATACGACATATTCTCCACGACGCCAAGGACAGGCACGTTAATCTGAGGTTGCTGAAACATCGCCAAACCCTTAGTTGCATCGGCCAATGCTACCTTTTGTGGAGTCGTGATAATAATAGCCCCAGTAACGGGTAAAGTTTGAACCAATGTTAAATGTATATCACTCGTGCCAGGAGGCAAATCAAAAAGCAAATAATCTAATTCACCCCAAATGGCATCTCCTATAAACTGCTTCAAGGCCATGCTGGCCATGGGTCCTCTCC
>JANMZB010000077.1:0-1345 GCA_031382725.1 Sphingobacteriaceae bacterium
ATCGACATCAATCCTCGCTCTGAGGAAGTCGCTTGTATTTCGGATACAGTAGAACTCTATGAGAACTTACATGCCAAGCTTGGTCATCCAAACCAAATCGTGGTTCAAGCCACTGCTAAACGGTTAGGTATTAAAATTAATGGTACTGAAAACCGTGCTTGTCTTGACTGTGCACTTGGTAAATCCAGCAGAGCAAACATACCTAAATTCAATCACAACAAAGCAACTATTAAAGGTGAACGCATAGCTATTGATATTACGTATGTCAATCATCCAAGCTATGGTGGTGCTAAATATTGGTTACTAATTCAAGATGAGTTTACGAGCCACCTTTGGAGTTTCTTTTTAAAGTCCAAATCTGATTTACCAAATATCGTAATCAAATGGCTTAATCATATCAAGAAAACCACTCAAGTTATTGTCCAGAACATCAGGTGCGACAATGCAGGTGAAAATAAGAAATTAGAAGAGCTTCTTACAGCCCATGAATACTTCAATATTAATTTTGAATTTACAGCACCTTATACACCTGAGCAAAATGGTAAAATTGAGCGCAAATATACAACACTCTATGTTAAAGCCCGCGCAATGCTAAATTGGGCAAAATTTCCAAAATCGTTAAGGAATAATTTATGGGCTCAATGTGCTAACACTGTGATAAAGCTTGAGACTATTATCACTAATCATGCAACCAATCCAATTGCAGCAGAGCTGTTTTATGGTGTCAATCCTCCTTGGGTATCTCATTTACATATTTTTGGAGAGATCGGGATCATTAATGATGGTTCAACCGCCAAAATGCGGGGGAAATTGACGGATCGTGGCCTTGTGTGCATTTTTATCGGTTATCCAGAAAATCACGCATCAAACGTCTATCAGTTTCTTAAACTGAACACACAATCAATCATCCTCTCCCGAAATGTAATTTGGTTAAACAAGAGTTATGGTGAATATAGAAATATCACCGAAGTAAACATTGTCAAAGTTACAGAAGATGGAGATGAAGAAATTGAAATTCAAGAAGAAAATGAAATCCCAGAACTTGTAAATAATGACCAGGAAATAATAACAAATGAATCACATAATGAAGTGTCCGACTCTGAGTCTTCTTATGATTCAGATAATCAAATAATGGAGATAATCCCTACAAGAACAACGCGCATTTCTGGTGTTCATCGACAGCTTCGAAACTTAACAACAAGTTATAATCCTGATCCAGGCGCTTCTTTAGAAAATGAAGAAGCGGAAGTCGCTATGCTAAGTCGAGTTTTTAATTGTGAGACAAGCATGGTTGCCAGTATCAATGATGGTAATCCAGATCCAAAGTCTTATGCTGAAGCAAAGG
>JANMZB010000769.1:0-1534 GCA_031382725.1 Sphingobacteriaceae bacterium
CTTGTGGAATAGATTTCGTCCACGAAGTTCAGGTACTTATATTCCCGTCCTTGTCGGTTGGTTGCTCGTTTATCGCTCAGCTTGCGTATCACGTCCTTTTCCGGCATGACCGCCGTAGCTGCAAGGATCGTTAGTGTGTCCACAAACTCTTCTGGCTTCTTCATAGCGTATACTTTGGAGCCTATCTGTTCAGCGAATTCTATGACGAAATCTGGGAGGATATTGGGATCTCGTAGACGTATACCATCTGACAGTTGCATTACGTGGAGGATGGTTTCGCTGATTTTGTGGATACTCGGTCCGACTCCCAACGTGATTGCCCCAACCCTGACGCTCGTCTCTAATACGACGGTTCGCATCATTCTGCTAATGACTTTGTTCGTGCCTCGCATAGCGTCCACCAGGTCCTTCTTCCTTCTGATTGTCTCGTTGAGGGTGTTTCCGACCTCGTTCACGTCCGCGTTCGACTGGTTTGGGTTCGTTCGTTCAGCCAGAAACCATGTTGGAGCAGAATTAATTTCTTCGCACTTACTTGTATCCAAGAGATGCGATCTTAACGCAGCCACCCGTGCCATCGTGGTTGTAACTTGGAGGACCGGGGTGCGAGTAAGGTTAATCATTTCGTCGTATCTGGCTGTAATGTCTCGTTCGTGCCATCCTGTGATTCCATATTCCCATGACCGGGCGAGTGCTTGTGTCTGGTTTGGGGAGGTTTGTACGACCTTACCATATACGGGCTGCCAAGGAAAATTCGGTTCTTGGATGTAGTGTTGGGACATCACGACGCACACTAGGTCACCCGTCCTGAACAACCATTGTCTGTTGTGAGTGCTGATGTGGAAGGTCAATGGTCGGACGTGTATCGGGGCATTGCCCGTTTGGTATCCCGTTGGTACCGTTCCTTGATTGGAGGCGTTGGGATGCGGTTGGGACATGGTTGAATGCTTCGGACTGTTGGAGGGTTATTAAGTTCGCAATTTGCTTCCAAAAGATACTTGTAGTAATATCCAGTCTAATTTACATAAGCATATATTTACCTAAGCATATATTTTACTTGGCTTCCTACTCATTGTCGGTAATGTGGGCCCGGATACTTCGCCGGATGAGTCGGTCCGTCTGGGTATCGTATTCCTTATTCTCTGTCTTTTCCGGGTAGTCCCTCCCGGGGTTCCTACGGGCATCGTTGGTCCTACTGTCTGTTGGGTAATCCTACTTTCCGAGTATTCAATCCACGTATGTACACAAATTTCCGGTCCCGTCCGTCTTTGACCTCAGGGCTGTCAATCCGGGTTCCTAGTGCGTCAGATCTCAGGTATACCACCTAAACTGCACAGGGTACCCGTAACGGGTATAGCGTACGCTATTCAATCTACGTATGTATCCCTATACCACCCCCCCCCAACTCCCCTGAACCGGTGCCGGGGAGTTGAGAATTAGACGGCGGAGGGAGGGCCCGTAAATGAGGGTTGATTCCGTTTCCGGGTAGGGTGGGCGGGGGTCGGACGACGCCGGGAGGGAGGTCCGGTAGTGGGCG
>JANMZB010000777.1:0-1078 GCA_031382725.1 Sphingobacteriaceae bacterium
CAACAACAACATCTTCTACTACTACTACTACTACTACTACTAATACTACTCCTAACACTACTAATACTAATACTATGACATCTTACTACATCATTCCTCGGCCACATCAACATCAACCAAAACGCTAACTAAATCGTACAACAACACTATTTGCACACAACTACAAAAACAATAACAACAACGTCAACTACATCGCACAACAACAATTTTCGCCCACAACAACAGCAACCAATACAATTTCATCGTACAACAGCATCATTCCTCGGTCATAACAATAGCTACAACAACTACAACTACATACCACATTCATTTCCAATCCTTGTGACGGTAAGTTTCTAACTGATGAAAGTGTACGAAAATTTATTCAATGTAAATGTACTAACAATTTTTTATATATTATTTAATTTCAGATCAATTGTCCGAATATTTATTCTAAAGGAAATTACAGGATTGTTATACTAACGTATTTTTTTCTCAGCAGAACCGACTTTTTGATTTACAAGTTTGCTTTGGCGAATAGTTGGAATCTTCAAGTTGCTGATCTGAAGTTTGGAAGTTGCACTATTTATCTTCTCATTCGTAGAAGTTTATAGTCTTCCACCAAGCTTTAGAAACGCCATATTAACGACAATTGATAACACCTGTGTGAATTGTGTGAAGACTCGGTCTAGGGATTAACGACATCTCTGGATCACTCTCATACAAGAATCATTTCTGTTATTGGTTGTCCAATATGGGTGATGTTAACAAAAATAATACATTTGGGAAACAAAAATGTAGTCACATTCAGAATAAAATTCAACAAGCGAAACTCATCAAGTATAAAATGAGTGAATTAGTATTAGAATCTTTCTCCAATACAAAAATTCAGAAAGTTTTCATCAATAAATCTTCTCTTGAGGTGAATGATTGCGATGTTTACATTGGCAATTCAAAAGCATTTCGGTCCAACAAAAGTATTGACAGTGAATACATTTTGTTACCAACAGAATTTGAAAATTTTCAAGAAATGATTACTTCTTTTTTTGTAAAATATGCATCGACACCAAAATGGATGATCGAATCAAACATATCTTCT
>JANMZB010000790.1:0-1107 GCA_031382725.1 Sphingobacteriaceae bacterium
TAATGGAATAGTATAACCATCAGGTGTTTTTATGCATTGCCAACACGAGCTGCGCAAACGACGATGTCGAACGAATAAAAGGGCAACGTAGAAAGATGCAGACGGTAGGTACTGGAAATACTGGTTAATGTACAACGGCAAAAGTACAAATGGTAGAAGAAAACAAACCAAAAGCACAGGAAAATCAAGAGAGAGCAAGGGAGCACTTTACCTTGCTAAGAGAAAAGTAAATAAAGTGCCAGTTTCAAATTTTCTGTGCTAATATAGATTTAAATTGATTTTATTTTGTATTTTGTGTCCTTCTGGATATTAACTGGATCACCAAATAGTCTCCTATTGGAGAGTTGAATAGTTTCTCTCTTAATTATTTTTGTTGAGTCATCAAGGAAATATTTACACTTAATCAGTTGTGGACAGTTTCATTGGTTATTTTATCAATTTTATTCTTGTTTGCTTTGACATATAGGAAGTTTCATCTTTATCCTGATTCTTGCTTGAAATTACTTAGGTAGGAGTATTCCATAGTTAGAGGAATAATGTTCAGTACTTTAGCTATGGTAATGTCACTTAGGTTTTCCCCTTTTGTACTGCCAAAGAGCATCCCGTAATAAAATTGCCATGGCTCCTGCTGTGCATAGAATTTTACAATTATTTAAATATCACTGAATTCCTCTCATAATGACGGCTCGAACCATATGTCTTATGTGCCGATGAGAAAGTACCATCACCAGTAGAACTAATTTCAGATTGTTGAGTAACATCTGCCAACTTAACTACTCATCCACTCCATTTTGAAATATGAGAGGGAATTTATTCTGGAACCATCAATGACCATTTGAGCTATTGAGATTGATCGTCAGTGCAAAGCACTTATTAATAACAGCTTGCATAGAGAGAGATAAGTGTAAAAAGACACATCTATGTCCACACCTGCAGTTTTAGCATTATTAGATAATTGGTAGGATCACTTGTAAAAAGTCCTTGTAATATATAATCTTAATTTTGCTGAGCCAGTGCATGATATAGATGACCCAGCCAAATGGTGCTGTGACATCATGTCTCCCAAATGGACAAACTCTCACTTGTGGATCCTCCACCATATAAGAA
>JANMZB010000794.1:0-1121 GCA_031382725.1 Sphingobacteriaceae bacterium
AAATGGAAGGTGTTACTGCCTGTATAATGAAACGCAATATTGATGGTATATGGTTGTGGTTGGTTGATAATCCTTTTGCAGCAGACGATATAGCTAATTAACGAGATAATAATTAGCAGCTACAATTTTATTGTTAAATCAAAAACAAATAATACTATGAAATCGCCATGACAGAATTTGTCGCAAACACCTATAAAGATCTGGCGATTCCATATTCCATCAAAAACAAATATTATCTACATATGAATAAAAATCCTAAATGTTTAGTAACCGGAGCCAATGGTCATCTGGGCAATAATCTGGTAAGGGAGTTAGTTAATCAAAACTATCAGGTAAGGGCAAGTGTGAGAAACCTAAATAACAAAGAACCTTTTGAGGGAGTAAACTGCGAAGTGGTTTATGCAGATATGCTGGACAAAGAGTCTTTAAAGATCGCTATGAAAGACATTGAAATTGTGTTTCATGCAGCATCTGTTTTTAAGCATTGGTCTCCCGATTCTCAAAAAGATATTATTGAACCAAATGTTATTGGAACTAAAAATATTATGGAAGCTGCATCGGACTGTAATATTCGTAAAGTGATATTGGTAAGTTCTATAGCTACACTTGACCACTCATCGGTTCCTATGAAAGAAAACACTTGGAATAAGTATTTCCCCAATGCTTATTATCAATCAAAACAAGAAGCAGAGCAATTGGCTTGGGATTTGTCCAAAAAATTGAATGTTAACTTAATTACTGTTCTTCCTTCTTCTATAATAGGAAAAGAGATATTTGGAAATCTAACGCCGACAATGTTTTTTTTTGATATGGTGCTTAAGAACCAATTACCCATCGACCCAAACTTTGCTTTCAATTATGTCGATGTTAAAGATGTTGCCAAAGGGATGATTTTGGCTGATAAATACGGAAAAATTGGTGAACGCTATATTTTAGCAACAGAACCATCCATTACTACATATGATGTTTTTGCACTGGCGAAAGAAATATTTCCTGAAGTTATAATACCTGCTCAATTGTTAAAATCAGAACTTATTGAAATAGCTAAGAAAATGGAGGATGAAAGTGTTATTACCAAAACTGCGCCTCTTTTAATGGTAAACATTGTTGAAGCATATTAT
>JANMZB010000818.1:0-1105 GCA_031382725.1 Sphingobacteriaceae bacterium
ATCCTTGCATTTTACTTAAGTAAGGGAAAACACCAGTGTAAACGGCCGGATTGAATTGGATCGCCAAGTAGTCCATGTGGGGTATGAAGTTCCCGGTATTGGGATCGGTAGGAATTCCTAGGTCGTTGATCAGATAGTAGCGGAGGAGTTTAATGCGGATGAGCATGTCACGGACGTATTCTGTGTCTAATTCCGTATGGAGTAGTAACGTTGGATACCATGAAACGGGTGGTTCGTGTAGTCGCGCGAGGAACGTAGTATCGTCGTTAATGCCTAATTTAGCGAGAAGGGTGATGGCATGGGGTACGAAATCTAACAACGAAGCTGTTAAAAGGATGGTAAGGCCGTCTTGCGAGGGGTTGGTGCCGAGGTCCTTATTTGTTCGATTATGTGTGATTTCCGTTTCTTCGCTATCCTGTGCGACGCCTCTGGTTGGGCTTGGCTTCGTTGTTAACGTTGTAACAGGTGTCGAACGAGACGTTCGATCGGACGGTGCCGTGTTCCGTCCCTGATGCAGGTCTGGGAGAGAGTGTGTGGTCGTCGGTATCCTGTTAGGATCCGGCGATGTGGCAGTGCGGCGTGTAGAGACTACCATGTTGTTGATACTTTATATGGGTAGACGTAATCGGCTATAAGTATTTATTTTTATGATTTGTAGTTGTAATTGTAGCTACGTTTGTCGCTCTGTCTGTGGTGTATGTTGTGGGTTTTGTGTTGATTAATCGATATTACTGAAAGTAGAATCGCCTTCAGGAAGATGTTTAGTCTCCGTTTCTGCTTTCGGATGGTAATGGATTTAGTCACAATTGATTGTTTTGTTTGGTGAAGACGGCTATCTTTTGTGGATTTTCGCCACGGAAGGTGTAACCTTTGACTGGTCTTCGTTGTGTCGCAACGGGAATTTTCTTGTTATGGGTAATGGCGCACCTGTGTGAAGGGACGATTCAGTGATATCATTGTACCAATGCTTTTCTTGTTGGTTAAAAGACTCTGTCTTTTGGTAGGGATAGTTATCGTCGGACTCTACTTCGGATAAGTATCACTAGCGTTTAAACTACTTCTTTTAAGCGACTTTTGTAATTCGGAACGATACCTTGGGTTCAGT
>JANMZB010000833.1:0-2849 GCA_031382725.1 Sphingobacteriaceae bacterium
TTGCTGCCGCTGCTCCCGCTTGGTGGGTTCTATGCTGTTGGGTATTTAAGCGAGGCGGAAGTCTCCTTCCAAAGGCTTGACCAGCCAAGGCATCCGTAGGGAAGAACAGAAAAGGGAGCGACCCGTTGCCGCTTAGGAACCCGAATGATTCTAATAACATCCTTTCCAGCGCACTAACGGTTCCTCTTTTCAACGCTGCCCGAACCACAGACGGGTACTGAAATGGAATCAAGCGACGGGTTACCGATTGCCGTGCCAGCCCAATCTGGATGGGTAAAGCTTCCTGCCCGATCGAAAGCCCTCGATCAGCGCGTTGCTGCCTGCTTTTCGCGGGGTTCTTGGGTTCTTTTAAACAGGTAGTACCAGGCCAGAATCAGTACCCCCACCGAAAAGGGAATCATGGCCAGGTGCTTTCCGGTAATACCCTGCCAGACAAGTACCTCATCGAAGCCGAAGAATTCACTGATCATCCAGTAAGCGTTGGCCGATATCCAGAAGGTGACGGCCAGGTTGTGGGCCAGTTCTGAGGTCAGTTGGCGCGTTCGCCAGGAAATGACGATGGAAAGAAGCAGGGTGGGGAAAATCATGACGATCCCGAGCATTTTCCAACCCATACACCAGCCAATGTCTTTCAAAAGCCAGAATAGAATGTGGGAGTTTTCCATCTTCCGGTAGCGGGCCGGTATGCTATAAGTCAACTCAGAAGGTTTTTCCATGCCAGGAAGGGGAGTGAGCGCGGTTCGAATGCGCAATATAGTGATTGAGGAGGGACATCCATAAAATAAGCAAAACGCTCCCCATCCGTCGCCCAGCCCCGTCGCCCAGGAATGATGAAATTTAATTAATTAACCGCCCCATCCAGACGGCCCCAAGGCGCTCTAAATAGTTTTAGAGAAGACAAAGGCTCGCCCTAACATGGAACGCTTTTTTTGTTAAAACTCATAATTCCTGGGCTACGGATGGGGCGTTTTTCTGCGCTTACGGAGTCAGATTCGGCTAAATTTTCGGGCTGATCCCATAAATTAAATTACCTTGGTCAAGTTTTTCTGAGAGGTCTGTTCCGGCTTACACGTCCCAAAGGTAAGATGGGGGTAACTGGTTGGAGCCGCTCTCTTCCGGAAAGCAACCGGTTTTATCGACGGGCATCGCCTGTGCGTGTTCGTAAAGGCTTTTTAATATGGAGATCCTGGGATACCTCGCTTCGGCGTTGATTGGTATTTCGTTGGGACTGGTAGGGAGCGGGGGTTCCATTCTCACCATTCCCGTACTGGTATACCTGTTTCACGTCGAGCCGGCGCTGGCTACTGCGTATTCGCTGTTTATCGTAGGCACGACCGCACTGGTAGGAGGGGTGCGGTGTGCCTTCCAGCGTTTGGTAGATTTTCCGACCACGCTGGCATTTGCCATTCCCTCTTTTCTTACCGTTTTTCTCACCCGCCGCTTCCTGATGCCCAACCTTCCGCACGTGCTCATTTCCGCAAGGTCTTTTGTGCTTACCAAAGACACCGGCATAATGATTTTCTTTGCCCTGCTGATGCTGTTCGCTTCCCTGGGTATGATTCGCCCATCGAAGCGGGGAGCGGTGGAGAACAGCAGTACCCCGGGAACTCCAATCATTATTTTTCCAATCGGGATGGGAACCGGTGTACTTACCGGACTGCTGGGCGCAGGGGGTGGATTTATGATCATTCCCGCCCTGGTTCTTTTTGCCGGACTGCCCATGAAGAAGGCCGTGGGTACTTCGCTGATCATTATAGCAGCCAACTCGCTCGTTGGTTTTGTGGGCGACATGGCGTCCGGTCAGGTGATCAACTATTCTTTCATTCTGCTGATTGCCGGCATTGCCGTAAGTGGTATTTTTGTGGGTAACTACCTCTCCCAATCAATTGAAGGCCAAAAACTAAAAAGCGGTTTTGGCTGGTTTATTCTGCTGATGGGCTGCTACATCATTTTCCGGGAAGGGCGCTAAGCGCTGCCCAGAGCCACTGCTTGTCTCTCTTGCGGCCACAGAAACTGCACAACTCGTCAAATTGCAGGATTGAGCGGTTTGGTGGGCAAGTTCTCACTTGGGTTTTGAAGTTGGGCAACAGCAAACAAACTAGGTTCAAGGCTTGAAATACCTGGTAATAACTGATGAAAAACACCCGGCTTACCCCGCATAGGCTCAAGCGTTCTAAGAATGCTCTTCGTAACTGAGAAGGCTCGTAGCTGATGGCCTTCTTGCGCTGAAGCACCGGGCTTTTGCCGCCGTCTTTGCACAATACGCTTTGATTGTTATGCCGAGTAAAACCGTTTTTGACAAGGTTGGTACTCTGGCAACAGGGACATTTTCTACCTTTGTCTGGGCAAGCATGAGTGAGAAGGTGTTTTGTTAGTTGGGTCACTACAGAACTACTCTTTTGGCCTTGCTTGCCTTTGTTATAGCCCTGTCCCACATCCACAGCTTTCGAGAACTACCCATTTTTGTACTTTTTTAACACCAATTTGCAAAGGGTTTGCGTAAAGTCTATAAGGTTTAAGTGTAAATGCGAATCAAGAGTTGAAGACCAGGCAAATAAGTGCAGCGGCGAGTCTACCATAGCAATGTAGCCAGAGTGCTTTGTGAGAGCGAACCGCCGGGCGGTCCCGTTTATTGGCAGTTTGAATTTGCGTCTTCTCAATGAGCCAGTTAAAAAAGGATTCTATCGGTTGGCGGATCGAGCTAATGTAAGAAGCTAAGTATTGATCAGCGGCATCGAGCCGCTTTTGCCCCTTTTTCAATTTGATAGGGGTAAGCATTTCCACTTGCTGAGCGGCAAGTTGCTCATTGGTGGGACGGGATGCAAATAGTTTGTCCCCTACCACCCAGC
>JANMZB010000851.1:0-8336 GCA_031382725.1 Sphingobacteriaceae bacterium
GAACAAAAGCGGTTTATAGAGGCCAGCCCTAAGTTCAAATCAATCAATGTCTTTGACAGCAATAATCAGCGAATTAAACAATCAGCTAAAGAGGGCCAGTCTGAGTCCCAGGGTCAGGGTAAAAAGCAGTCCACTAAGGAAAAGCAGTCACAGGATAGCGGCGATGATGGCACGCCTACCAGGAAAAACAACCGGAAGAAAAAGCAGGGAATATCGTAAGCACGGTGATGTGATATGAAGCGTGTAGCAATGTGATTGAACCATAGCGTAACCGGGAAGAGCGATTTCAAAGACTCTTCTCCGGAACGCTTCATATTAACAGGAGAATTTCCTGGGAAGCATAAATTGAAGCAGCGACGCCTGCTTGTAAACCTAAATAATAAGTGAAAGGGATTGGAGATGTTGGAACAGACTCAACAGTTATCTGAGTTTTTTAAGGCAATTGAACAGGATGGCAGAATTAGTCCAATGCATATAAGTATATATATGGCGCTCCTTCACTACTATACGGAGCATCAATTCCAAAACCCTATAGCTGTCTTCAGCTTCGAGATTATGAAAATAGCAAAGATTTCTACAAGATCTACCTATTATAAAGGCATAAAAGACTTGAATGATTTCGGCTATATACTATTTCAATCTACGCGCAAACGGAATCAAGGCAGTAAGATATTTTTGATTATTAAACAAAGCGTGTAGTTTCTATTAATGTAAATCTAAGGCGATGAGTGTAGAAGTGATTACGAAGGAAGATTTGCAGATATTCAGAGTACAATTACTGGACGATCTGAAAAGGTTATTTGCCAATGAACCAAGTAAAGAGCAAAAAACAGAGTGGTTAAAAAGCAGGGAAGTACGCAAACTTCTAAATGTATCTCCAGGCACATTACAAAACCTTCGCATTGCTGGTAAACTGCATCCTACAAAGATTGGCGGTTCCTGGTACTACAGCTTAGGAGAATTAAATGCATTATTTGAAGGTGAAAGGTAATGAATGTAGATTTCAACATATTCAAACCTTACCTCCTATCCTTTTCGAAAGACGAGCGAATAACTGTTTGGCATATGGCTGTTATATTTGGCGTTATCCAGCTTGCGACAAATGGTAGCACGAGATCACCAATTTATATTTCCCGAAAAAAAGTAATGCAGCTTTCTCATATCAATAGTATTGTGACCTATCATAAATGTATCAAAGACTTGCAGCAATATGGATATATTGAATATATTCCCTCTTATCATCCAGCTCTAGGCAGTAAAGTTTATCTCTTATAGAGAGAGGGAATCACGAAAAATGTTTCTTATCTACCTCTCCAAGTTGCATACATCGTTTCCTTGCGATTCCAAAATCACTGATTGCGTTATCTAAATATTAGCAATTTTTATCAGCATAGCCAATAAATTGGCTTAAACTTTATTGACTTAAGCCCCATATTTTATATATTTGTGCAACAATTTGAAATGTAGTTGTTTGACAGATTGATGTATTCTTTTTGCGAGCTTATTCTACTTTTGATAGTGTGTAAATAAAGAACCGGAATTGCCATTTCATTTGGCAATTATAATTGGATTAATAGATTTTATTATACTTCAGTGAGCTTAAAATCTAAATTTATCTTCGGGTAGACAAAATATAAAAAGGTGGCGTCATTCGTGGCAATCATTTTATAGGAGAATTCAAAGTATTGATTTAGAGGCTTTAAGTATCTAAGGTTCGAATCTCTCCGGGTCCACTCATAAAACCCTCTTAGTTAGCTTTAAGAGGGTTTTTTTATTGATTAATAATATTTTGAATATACTTAAGAAATATATCTGAATATATTAATCTCTCCCCGAATAATTATACTTTAAAGATCGGTAACTCTACTGACCTTTACTTTTGGGAGGCTTTAGATCGAATTGCTCAGACAACTGAAGAATTTGTTGACCGCTAGTATTCATGAATACCATTGACTTTGTTTTTTCTTTTATCGCATTTATTAATTCAACATCAACTGGATTAGCATCAGTATCACCTCGTTTAAGTGGCCTTACACGGATATCGATGTTAAATCCATAATCGATTCTATTAGCTATTTTGTTCAATGCGATAGTAACGGCATTTTTAATTTCATTTTCTCTCGCTGCGTCAGTTTTTTTATATGATTTGAAGATGTCTTGTACAATCTTAGCGATTTCATCCTCCATTTTGGTATTGGCATACTGTTCGATTGCTTTTGTATCCTTTGCCGGAACTCCATGGTCTCGAAGTTCGTTTCTTAATTTTCTAATATCTAAGATAGTCTTATAGTTATTCGTAATCCTTTCAACGACCTCTGCTAGCACTTTTCCTACACCAAGTGTGACCATAACATAAAGCAAAAAATCGCTTGATGCAATTGTTCTTACCTCAAAATCCTGTTTTTCACCTGTTACTGCTTCAGAAAAAGCATTTAGTATGAAATTTAATTCTGAAATCTCTTTATTTAGTGAGTTTAGTTTATTCTTTACATATAACCGAGGAATCATATACCCAAGTTCGCATTCACCCGGGGCTAATTCGTCTTTGCCAATACTAAAACTTTTGAATCCACTTAATATATCGTCAATTGCATTCTTGAAGGCTTTACTTTTTTCCAATATTGCGGATATATCTTCCAACGCTGATGCAGGTGTAATTTGATTAGCAGCAAAAGTGGTTTGAAGTCGAAATTTAAGCTCAGACCCAAAAAGATCTTTTCCACCAATTTCATATAACACTTGCATCCAATACGGGCCAAAATTATTAGTTATCGACTCATCCAGGAGTGCATAAAGTTCTTTTAAGTACTTAACTAAATCATCCTGGTATTGAGGATGTGATGGGCTTCCTATCTGATTTTGAAGACTATCACTGACATTTTGTAGGGCGGTTAATAGTTCTAGGTCAGAGTAATCTGTATCGATTTCAACTAGGATCTTATTAAGTCTCTCTATATTCATGATTTATACAAAATTGCTCTTACAACTGAAAAGCTGATTTTAACTACTGGCCGATGTGCAACTTTCTAAAGGTAGTGCAAATATTCAATTTCTAAATATTAGGTTTAGACGAGTTGTGAGTGTGCCGATCACTATCGGTCCTTAATAAAAATCCCGATGTGGAACAGGATTTTTAGACTGGCATCGAATATGATTCTAAAAGCGATTATTTAGACTACTCCGGAACAATACTGAAACCTATCCGTAAGAGTTTACAAGGACTTGTTTATAATGAAACGATGACTAATTCTAAGGCCACTAAACCCTCAATATAATCTTCTCAATATCACTTATATCAAAAGGCTTTTCAACATAACCATCCGCGAAAGACCTTTTTGCAATTTCTGCCAGACCATCGGTGCCAGACACAAGAATAATAGGTACTGTTCTAAGCTGATTTATGGATTTTAGTATCACGCAGAGTTCACTGCCCTTCACTCCTATTAGCCATTCGTCGAGAATAATTACATCGGGGGCAATGTCAATAATTTGTTGAATAGTTTGCGATGTCCACGTTGGAAATACGTAAGGTTCAAAGCCCATCCCGCTAACAACTAATTCCATCACCTCAAGGCAGGAGATGTCATCATCTATTATAAGAACTTTTTTTGGTTTCATTTAAGGGTAAATACCAATAAATAAGGATTTTAAGGCAAAACTGTTTGAGTTTATACGAAGGTTTTTTGAAAAATGTTATTTAATCAGTTAAATCTTAATGCGATGATTTATGTCACAAATGCAATTTATATCTTTACATTGTTTCTTAACGCATTCATATATGTTATTCTTAATCACCCCAAATGTCGACACTACAAACTAATATTATAGAGTTACCAACAGCTTTTATTCACCACGTATATTTTTGGCTTAAAACTCCCCAAAATTTAGAAGACCGATCAAAACTTATCGAAGGTCTAAAAGAATTATCCAAAGTTAAAACGATTCAAGAATACCATATTAGTTTACCGGCGGGTACCAGTCGTGATGTGATTGATAGCTCTTATTCAGTTTCCTGGATGTTGGTTTTTAAAAATAGTGCTGATCAGGAAAGTTATCAAACAGATCCGATCCATTTAAAATTTGTAGAAATCTGTTCATCTTTATGGGATAAAGTTATTGTGTATGATTCGGAAGATATTCTTTAATTAAGCCAGTCACATACATCAAATAATGTTCTAACCATTTTTCAAACTGCTACCTAACTCAAGAATAAAAAGCATTACAATAAGCCCAAATTGCATGAGTCAAATTAGACAATAACAGCCTCTCCTCAAATTTTATGTTTAAATCAATATATTTCAAGTGCCTGTTGTTTTTTATTTTTATTGCCAGCGTCTTTTTTGCTTGCAAAACTACCGTTCATGAGCCAAGGGTTGAACTGATATCCTCTTCAGTACCTAAGCCTGCTAGAATATTAGTGTTTACTAAAACGAAAGGCTGGTATCATTCTTCCATTCCGAGTGGGGTTTTGGCACTTCAAAAACTTGGCAAAGAGAACAACATTATCGTTGATACCACTAAAAATGCCAACTACTTTGTAAAAGATAGCTTGACAAATTATAGCGCAATTATCTTCCTTAACACCACTGGCAATGTTTTGAATGCTGATCAGCAGGTTGCGTTTGAACAATACATCCAGGCCGGAGGAGGTTTTGTTGGAATACATTCGGCTGCAGATACCGAGTACGACTGGCCATGGTACAACCGGTTGGTTGGTGCTTATTTTGCAAGTCATCCAAATAATCCTAATGTGAGATCGGCAACAATTGACGTGTTAGACAGTGTGCATCATTCATCCAACATGCTCCCGAAACGCTGGAAGCGCACGGACGAATGGTATAATTACAAGAATATTCAAACGGATTTGAAGATCATCGCAAATTTGGATGAAGAAAGTTACGAGGGTGGATTAAACGGCGAGAATCATCCTATAGCTTGGTATCACGAGTATGATGGTGGCAGAGCTTTTTATACAGGTGGCGGTCATACTGATGAATCGTATGCAGAACCTCTATTTCTGAAGCATTTACTCGGGGGTATTCAATATTCGATAGGTAAAAGTCAGCTTCTTGATTATTCTAAAGCATATTCAGTAAAACAACCTGAAGAAAACCGCTTTGTAAAGACAATCCTTTCAAACGATTTAAATGAGCCGATGCAGCTTGCCGTAGCTCACGATGGGCGCGTATTTTTTATTGAGCGTAAGGGGAACTTTTACGTGTATAATCCATCTGATTCTAAAACTACACTTAGCCATACATTTGAAATTTTCGGCTTAAATAAAAGAAATGGATTGCAAGGAATAACCTTGGACCCGGATTTCAACATGAATAACTTTATTTATTTTTTCTATACCGCCCAAAACGGAAAGACCGGAAAAGCTAAGCAAAATATCTCCCGGTTCATTATTGGCTTAAATAATAAATTGGATTTAAAATCTGAAAAGGTAATAATCGATATTCCAATTGACTTTGAAAGGAGCGCCCATACAGGAGGATCGTTGGCTTGGGATAAAAACAAGAATCTTTATATTTCTACCGGAGACAACACTAATCCTTTTGGTTCTGATGGGTATGCGCCGCTTGACAGGCGAGCAGGAAAAGAAACGTTTGATGCAGAACGATCTTCAGCTAATACTAACGACTTACGGGGAAAGATCTTAAGAATCCACCCTAATGTAGATGGCAGCTATAGTATTCCCGAAGGCAATCTATTTGCTCCCGGCACTCCAAAAACACGACCTGAGATCTATATTATGGGTTGCCGAAACCCTTATCGCATTTCAGTAGATGCCGAAACGGGCACTGTTTACTGGGGAGATATAGGCCCCGATGCTGGCACAGACGGCAAACAAGGCCCAAGAGGTTTTGACGAGTTTAATCAGGCAAAGCAAGCTGGGAATTTTGGATGGCCCCATTTTATAGCAGATAACAAAGTGTATAAAGAATATAACTTCGATACTAAAGTTCATGGAAATCTGTTTGACAATAATGGAGCCCGAAATAAATCTCCTAGAAATAGCGGCCTGGAATTACTTCCTCCTCCACAAAAGGCAATGATCTGGTATCCTTACGATGCATCGGAAGAATTCCCAATGCTGGGAATGAGCGGAAGATGTGCTATGGGTGGCCCGTTCTATCGTTTCGATCCTAATTTAAAATCATCTGGCAAGGTCCCTGAATATTATAATAATACATTGTTTGTATATGACTGGATGCGTAACTGGGTGTTCGCTCTTCGGTTTGACGAAAACCAGAATTACAAACGCATGGAACCATTCTTGCCCAATACCGGTGATTTCAGGCGACCAGTTGATATGGAAATAGGGCTCAATGGATCAATTTACATGCTGGAGTATGGTTCTGTTTATGGTGTAGATAATTATGATGCACGACTAATTAGGATAGATTTTAATGCAGGTAATCGGGCTCCTGTTGCTAAAATTAACACTACCGACACGATAGGCAGATCACCGTTACATGTTTCTTTTAAATCGAAGAGTTTTGATTACGACGATGAAGACATTTTAAGTTACGAATGGCGTATAGAAGGCAGCAAGTTCAATGCACCTTTTACAGAATACACCTTCAATAAAAATGGTATTTATAAAGCCTTTTTAAAAGTAACCGACAATAATGGCTTAAGTGGATTTGATACGGTTGAGATCAAGGTTGGAAATACACTGCCAAAAGTCGCTATAGCTACAGCAAACAATAGTACTTTTTTCTTTCCTGAAAAGAAGGATTTTAAATATAAAGTTCAGGTTGAAGACTTTGAAGATAAAATAATTGATCCGAAACGTATCAGCGTTAAGCTTAACTATATTTCAAAAATTGGAAATAATATATCCATTCCCGGCCATCAAACAGTTAATTCAGACTATAATCTGGGTAATGCTTTAATAGCCGGAAGCGATTGTAAAGCTTGCCACCAGTTGAATGCCAAGTCGGTTGGCCCTTCTTTTACAGCTGTATCGAAACGTTATAAGGAAAATAAAGGTGCAATAAATAAGCTTGCAGATAAAATTATAAATGGTGGTGGTGGAGCTTGGGGTGAAATTCCGATGAGTGCTCACCCACAAATTTCCAAAACAGACGCAGTCGAGATTGTAAATTACATTCTTTCTATTACTGATAAAAAAACAGACTCACGATTACCTTCAACCGGGATGGCTTTATTAAAAGATCATCAAAAAACTCCCGATCAGGGAAGATACTTTTTAACAGCATCATACACCGATAAAGGCGGCAATATTAGTCCACTTACCGCTACAAAAACATTGGTTTTAAGACCAGCTAAAGTGGAGGCCGAAGATGCTGACGACTTATTTGCGATAGAACGAAGTTCCCATACATTAAGCAAGATTAATCACAAATCTTATTTCGTGTTAAAAAATATCGACCTTAAAGATATTAAACGAATTACTTATCGCTATGCCGCTGAACTTCATAATGCAAAAATTGAAGTGCATACCAGCTCCCCGAAAGGGAGATTACTAAGTACACTTCATTTTAAGGCAACCGAAAATAATGACTATACTGAAAGAAGCAGCCCCATCATCAATCCGGGTGGCAGAAATGACCTTTATTTCGTTTTTATAAAACCTGAGAAGCCGTACTATAATTTGATGAGGCTCGATTGGCTTAAATTTGAGTTATGAGGCCAGAAGATTATTTTTTAAGCTAAACGTATAATAAATATTACAAACTCTCAAATCGTTTCTATTGAGTATATTTATTATCTAAACGAGCAATTTACTGCATGAAAAATACCCAAGGTATCTTTTATTTAATTGGTACCACGATTTTTCTGATAGTAATAAACACTATTTTCTTCCTGTTTCAAACTTCAAAAAACGAGCAGAATCGTGCGGCGTCGATGAAGACTTACACCATTATTGAGACCTCCTCAAAATTTCTGAACAACCTGGAAAATGCCGGCACTCAACACAGGGAATACATCCTAACCCGAGATACCACTTATCTGATCTTGAATAAAAAAGCCGAGCAAGAACTGGATGACAATTATATTAAACTCTATTCTTTGTTAAGTGATTCAGTTTCGCAACAATCAAATTTGAATCGCCTGAATGAATTAATGCTATTAAAGCGCACTTACATAAATAGAACACTTCGCTCAGATAAAACCCCTGGCATTGAGTCTTATAGAATAGAATTAAAACTGATAAAACAAACTGTTTCCCAAATCAGAGACATTGTGGGAAATATCAGTAATTCGGAAAAAGAAAAGCTTGATGCCAGCAATAAAAACATTGAAAAATTAACCAGGCGCATTCAAATATTTACAGTAATCAGCAACTGGATTTTGCTAATAAT
>JANMZB010000864.1:0-15156 GCA_031382725.1 Sphingobacteriaceae bacterium
TGCCTTACTAAAGTGGTAGTTACTTTACCCGGGCCGGCTTCTAAAAACAACACATTTTCATTTTCCAAAATACATTTCACTGCATCGGCAAAGCGGACGGTTAACCTTAAATGCTGCGCCCAGTAATCAGGGTCAGTGGCTTGAGCATCACTTAACCACTTTCCGGTAACGGTAGACATAACCGGCTTTTTCGGAAAACTCAACGCAGTTTCAGATACCACCTTCTTAAAATCCTCTACGATGGGATCCATCATTTTTGAATGAAAAGCATGGCTTGTATGTAATACACTGTACGCTATTTCTTTCTTCTCTAAAACCTGAATAAAAGCGGTGATAGCTTGTTCTTCTCCTGCAACCACACATAATTTGTCGCTGTTTACGGCCGCAAGTGAAATGTCGTCCGGAATGATTACGGTCAAGGCTTCAGAATTTATTCTTACTGAAAGCATCTGGCCGGGTGGCAATTCACTAACCATTCTTCCGCGAGTAGTGATCAATTTTAAACCATCGGCCAAACTGAAAACTCCGGCAAAATAGGCAGCTACAAACTCACCGATACTATGTCCGCAGAGAATTGAAGGCTGAATACCCCAACTCATCCATAATTTGGCCAGCGCATATTCGGTAACGAACAAAGCTGGTTGGGTAAATTTTGTGTCCTTTAATAGATCGGCGGCAGCCGAAATGTTTATTTCAGGATAAATAACTTTTCGGATATCAAGTGTTAAATGTGGCAGCAACAATTCAGCGCACTCGTCTATAGCTTTGCGGTAAACAGTTTCGCTTTCGTACAAATCACGGCCCATATTTACATATTGCGAACCCTGTCCGGGAAACATAAATACAATTTCCTGCGGTGTTTCTGTGAGTGTTTTTACTTCGAAAGGCTGCTCGGCATTTCTGAGAGCGGCTATCAAATCGTTGGATGAACTTGCTATTGTAAACGCACGACAATTAAATGAGGCTCGGGTTGTCTGGAGTGTGTATGCTGCATCGGCTAAATTTATTTCGGAATGCTGATCAATGTAAGCTGCCAGCTTTTCCGCATAAGCACCAAGACTTTTTTCTGATTTTGCTGACCAGGTAACGAGTTGTAATGCTGGCTCTGATAGTTGTTCCGGCACATTTTTTTCCGGATATTCTTCAAGAATGACATGAACGTTTGTTCCACCGATACCGAAAGAACTTACTCCTGCACGCCTCAAACCGTTACTATTCCAGTCTGCCAGCGAAGAATTCACGTAAAACGGACTGTTGACAAAATCGATATGCGGGTTAGGAGTATTATATCCCGTTGAAGCGGGAATTTTTTTATTGACCAGGGCTAAAGTTGCTTTGATTAAACCGGCAACTCCTGCGGCAGCCGTTAAATGTCCCATATTGCTTTTAATCGATCCGATGGCGCAATATTGGTTTGCAACCTGATCGCCAAATGCCATTTTTAAGCCTTCAATTTCTATCGGGTCGCCAATGGGCGTTGCTGTACCATGAGCTTCAATATATGTAATACTCGATGGTTCAATACCGGCATCATTTATGGCCTTGCTAATCGCATAAGCCTGACCTTCGGTACTTGGCCCGGTAAAACTTCCTTTATCGCTGCCATCATTATTAACACCAATCCCTTTAATTACCGAGTAAATTTTATCGCCATCTCTAATCGCTTCATCTAAACTTTTTAATAAAACCACTCCAGCTCCATCGCTGAACATAGTTCCTTTGGCATCCGCGTCAAAGGATCGGCAATGTCCATCGCTGCTCATCATAGAGCCTTCCTGATATAAATGTCCGCTGTTTATAGGCGACGTAATGCTTGATCCTCCGGCTATAGCCACATCACACTGCCCGTTTCTGATAGCATCTACTGCCTGGGTAATAGCCAATAAAGATGTTGAGCAGGCCGAATAAACACTTACCGATGGACCTTTCAAATTCAGCTGGTAGGAAGTGCGTGAAGAAATATAATCCTTTTCATTAACCGTCATGGCGCGAAATTCGCCCACCTGGTTAAGGATTTTTTCATTTTTTAAGACGTTGTTTAGATAGTAGGTATTATTTCCGCACCCAGCGTAAACGCCTATACTGCCCGTGTAATACTGCGGCAGGTAACCCGAGCTTTCTAATACTTCCCAGGCAATTTCAAGAAAAACCCGTTGCTGAGGATCCATAACCTCGGCTAACTTAGGATTGAGACCAAAAAACGCTGCATCGAAATATTGCGCATTTTTAATAACGCCTCTCGCCTTTATATAATCGGGGTCGTTTCTTAAATGTTCGGGAATGGTTCTGTCGAGCTCCTCATACGAGAAAAAAGATATGGTTTCACGCCCGTCTTTTAAGATATCCCAAAGCTCATTAATAGTTTCTGCGCCCGGAAAGCGGCCAGCCATCCCGATTACGGCAATATCTGAAACTGCCGTTGATTGCTTATTTTGCGTGCGAGTTTTAAAACTGCTTTTTTTACCGCCATCAAAATAGGCCGCTAAAGTTTTAATAGATGGATATTGATAGAGTTTTATAACCGGCAATTGATATTGATGCGCTTCTTTCATTGCCGCTACAATTCGAACTGCATTTAAAGAGTTTCCGCCACATTCAAAAAAATTATCGTTAACCCCGATCTTATTTATTGAAAGTACTTCTTTCCAGATCGCGGCTATATTTAATTCGGTTTGATTTTTTGGAGCTATATATAGTGCATCTGTTAATCTATGATAAAAAGGGTTGGGCAATGCCGCCCGATCTACTTTACCATTTCCCGTTAGAGGGATTTCCGAAAGCTCAATGAAAACCGAGGGAATCATATAATCTGGCAGTTTTGATTGCAGAAACTCTGCTATAGCGGGTTTGTTAAAAACGCTATCAGATACGATATAAGCAATTAAAGTATTGCTTCCGGTGGCATCCGCCTTAGCGATCACCACACACTGCTTTACAAAAGGGCAGGTCTGCAATACACTTTCGATCTCACCCAACTCAATACGGTAACCTCTAACCTTTACCTGGTGGTCAATTCTGCCTAAATATTCTACGTTACCGTCAGGCAAACGGCAGGCCCAATCGCCAGTTTTATAGAGCTTCGCACCTGCTTCAGTACTAAACGGATCGGGTATAAATTTTTCTTCGGTTAATTGTGCATCCTTAATATAACCTGCCCCCACACCATCTCCGGCGATATAGAGTTCTCCGGCTACGTTTACAGGTTGCAACTGAAGGGCTGCGTTTAACACATAAAGCCTCACATTATCATTTGGCTTGCCTATCGGGATGGTTCTATTTATAAAATCTTTGGGCGATTTGATCCTGTAATACGATGCAATGTCTGTACATTCTGTCGGACCATAGCTGTTTACAATTTCACAGTTAAATGTATCCGTTAAGATCCATTTTTCTAAACGGCTTAAGTAGATAGGCTCGCCACCAAGAATAGCCAGCCGCAAAGACTGAATTTTGGGAAGTGCCTGGGGATACTCTACTATAGGATAAAATGCATTTGGCGCACAATTAATAAAGGTTACTTCGTTGTCACGGATGCAATCTACGATCAGGTTATTATCGTAAAGTTCCATTACCGGCAAAACGATTTTAGCTCCTGTTACCAAGGGCGAAAAAATATTCTTTTGGGTAAGGTCGAATGCGAAAGAACTTATAATTAAAACATTGTCTTTTTCATTGATATTAGACTCTCTGATATACCATTGCAATAAATTACTTATGCTTTTATGATAAACTCCTGCTCCTTTTGGCTTTCCGGTAGAACCGGATGTGTAGATTACATAGGCTAAATGCTCCGCCTTGATAACCGTTTTTAGATTTGATGTTGGTTGTTTATTTATTTCAAGCAAATCCTCGCGGATATCTATCAAAGATGCCTGTTCGACCATTGAAAAATTGATTTTCCGGTTTCCCAACACAAGGGATGCATCGATATCTTCGAGCATGTGCTTTATTCGATCTTCCGGATATTTAGGATCTATAGGCACGTAAGTTGCACCTGCCTTTAAAATCCCCAAAATACCGGTAATCATTTCCGGCGAACGTTCCATACATATTGGAACTAATGCGCCTTCCGTTAAACCTTTTGCAATTAAATAATTGGCCAACCTGTTGGCTTGCTCATTAAGCGATTTGTAGGTTATTTTATTATCGCCAAAAACTATAGCAATAGCATCCGGACTTTTAGAAACCTGTTCTTCAAATAAATCGATAATAGTTTTTTCCGGATTGTAATATGATTTAGTATTGTTGAAAGCGACAAGTAAATTATGTTCCTCCTTGCTGCTTAATAATTTTAGTGTGTTAATACTTTCTTCCGGTTGCTCAATAACTGAATTAAGAAGTACAATAAAATTGTCCATCATCCGGGAAACCGTCTGTTCATCATATAAACCGGGCGAATATTCTATAGATCCCTTAAGTTTAGAACCATCAGGTATTAGTTGAATCAAAAATTCATTATCGGCAGCAGCCTGGCTTATTAAATTTTGATGATTCACAAGATCATCTTTCAACAAAGTATCAGTCTCCAAATAAAAAATAAACTGATTGATTATTTTAAAACGGGCGTCAGAGCTGTTTTCATCACCGGTATCTAAATTTTGAGATAAGAAACCAGAATTCTCAAAACCTGTTTCAAAGGTGGTATGTACTTTTTGTAAGAGTTCCTTAAAAGTAATATTGCCTTCAAATCCGGTTCGTAAGGGAAATAAGTTTGTATTTGAAATTGTACTTACACACAAATCTGCTTGCCCGCTATATCGGTATAACAGAACTTTAAATACAGATAAAATTGTTACAAAAAGAGTAGTATTATTTTTCCCACTTGAAGCACTTAACTCCTGAGTTGTAGTAGAATCAATAACAAAATCAATAATTGCCCGGTTAAAGTTAAATACATCTTTACGTTCGTTATCGGTGGGAAGAGCCAGGGGGACTAAACCACTTAGTTTCTGATCCCAATAGGATAATGTGTCAAACTTATGTTCAGGCATTTGAGAGTGCAATTTTGATTAACAAGGTAAAAATTCATTATAAGCCTAATAATGAGACATATAAAATGCACATTATAAATATATATTTTTTTAATTAAATAAAAATAGACTTTAGCTAATTCCAGGATGATTACGAGTTTGTTAACCAAGAGTTACAACATACTAAAAACAAAATGGCCTTCAACCAGATCACATAGGCTTTCAAAATGATTGCTTCATATATTAATCGTATAGGCTAGTTACTTCCTTTTACTGTAAAAAATGTAGCAGTATTTGCATCAATCGATTAGCCTGCAAATTGCGGTAGATAATTTCAATATGTATTTTCATTGTACCCAAATAAAAAAATCAAAGCAATGGTCTTGTAACTAATCTAGTTTAAGGTATTCGAGCATGAAAACTTAGTTTGGAAAGATCAAAGTTATGGGCTGGCTCAAAAGACAGTTTAAGAGATTGTTTCCTGTAATTTTAAAAGTTTACAATATTCAAATTTAATTGCTTGTTATCTCAGATATACTTTTTTTATCTTCGGACATGTATTATCTCATTTACCGTAGCGAAGTTTTCAATCAAATGCCCGAAGATGAGCTCATTAATCTTTTAGAGCAATCGCGCAAGCGAAATAAGACTATAAATATCACTGGAATGCTCTTACATTTTGACAACAAATTTCTTCAGCTTCTTGAAGGTGAAGAAACTGATATCAAAACACTTTATGCGGACATATGCAAAGACTCCCGGCACAAAAACGTAGTAACCTTGAAAGAGGGTGCAACTGAAAATCGATTGTTTCCAGACTGGTCTATGAATTTTAAAATTGTATCGAACGAAGAATTTGCTAATGAACCGGCTTATAAAAACATTAATAAGCCAGGTAGTCCGGGCGCATTAGATGTAGTAGCTTTATTTAATTTACTAAGGGGAAAATCTAATTATAAAGTTTAACCTCAGCATAAACAATCAACGATCCGTTAATTTCCAAACCTCTGTAAAAAACATCTTTTCTCCTGGCTGCAGTGTTAATGTTTCGCTTGTAGGTTCTATCTCCAAGAATTTCGGGGAATGATAAAAGATCGTATTCATATTTTCGCTTCCGGTATAGCGATCTGGGTTGCCAATTTTATACTTCTTGGTAAACTTTAAATCGTTTAGGTTATAAGTGATCAAACCGGTTTTTAAGTCTGCTCCAAACTTAAATGTTTTACCTTCCGACTTAAAGTAAAGTTTTTTATCTTTTATCGTTACCCGAGAATCAGTATGATCCTGGCTAATTCGGTCTGGGTTAAATAGAAATGTACCCCAACCTTGTTTAAACCTTGTTTTGGAATTAAGTTTTAATATTATTTCACCCCCCGGTTTGACCAGTGTTCTGCTCCAAAAATGTCTGCGAAGAGCTTTACTGCTGATATTGGTAGCGGTTTGAAAAGTAGTTAGTTTAGCAAAACGTTTATCCAGTGTTATTACACGTTCAGAAGATAATCCAAGTAGAGGATCATTTGGAAACGTAATTGTTAAACTATACTCGCCAACAGATTTTACTTCCCATTTACCCATCCAGGTTTGCGCATGTATTTTGGATACCTCCGGCTCCGGACCATAATCCAATCTTCCCCCATCAGGGTCGAAATGTTTTTTTGTCCAGTTGCTATAAATCTTACCATTTTGAGTACTGTCCTGATAAATAATGTTTTTGTCTTTATACGTAAAAGCCAATACTCTACCACCACTTTCCGGAACAATGATTACTTTGCTAATGGCATTTGAAATCTGGTAGCAATTCTTCCAGCTGCGATAGCTGATTATTTCGACTTTGGCCGAAAGCAAATTACAGTACAGCAAAAAGGAGATTAAAACAATAGCTTTAAATTTAATCTGCCTATCAGCAAATGAAAATAGTCTTATTAAAGAATGTTTATTTAGGTTCATTTAATTTGCGTTACACTACGGGTAAAATTAAGCTAAATCTGGTAGATGCTTTTAATTTTTCTTGCTAAACCGCAATTCTATATCCTGCTATTGTGGCTTTCCTAAATTATCTCTGACACCAAACAACGAGATAAGTGCAGCGATTAAAACCGAACTTGCCATAAAAATATATGAAGCACCAAATCCACCAGTGTTTCCATTTAAATGACCAACCATATAAGCCCCTGCAAAAGAGCCAAGTGCACCAAAGCTGTTGATCAATGCTGTTGCACCACCAAGCACATTTGTTGGTAAAATTTGAGGAATTATAGCAAAGAAGGGGCCGTAAGGCGAATACATTGCCGCTCCCGCAATAACTAACAATACGAACGACAACCAAAAATTTGTTGTGCCTATTGCGTATGAACAATAGAAAGCAATTGCAGCAACCAACAGCAAAGGCCAAACAAAAATATTTCTTTTGAGATATTTATCAGATAAATATGAAACACTCAGCATACCCAAAATGGCAAAGAGGTATGGAATAGAAGAAAGCCAACCCGTACTTACCATATTCATACCAGGCCCAGCTTTGATAATGGAAGGCAGCCACATCACAAAGCCCATCATGCCAATACCCCAAAAACCAAATTGAAGGCATAAAAGAATAACGGATTTTGATTTAAAAGCGGCTGCATAATTCTTTATTGGGGCAATGCCTTCTTGTTCCTTATCTAAAAGTGCTGCAAAATCGGCTTTCTCTTTTTGGGTTAGCCAATTAGCATCTGCTGGCCTGTCGTCTACCAGTCGCCACCATAAAAAAGCCCAGATTACAGCCGGAAGGCCTTCCCAAATAAACATCCATCGCCAACCAAGAGAGTTAACCAAATATCCTGATAAGATAGACATCCAAAGTACGGTGCTTGGCTGGCCAAGGATTAATAAAGTATTCGCCTTCGAGCGTTCCGATTTTGTAAACCATCTGCTTAAGAGGATTAACATAGCAGGCATTACTGAACTTTCGCCAACGCCGAGCATAAAACGAATCACCATTAAAGCATTTATGTTGCTGATTAGTCCGGTTGCAGCTGCTAATGTCCCCCAAAGTAATAAAGACCAGAAAATGAGTTTTTTTGCACTTCTTTTAGCGGCATAATGACCGCCTGGAATCTGAAAAAAGAAATATCCGAGAAAAAATAAAGAACCTAACAAAGACGAAGTGGCGGCTGTGATATTTAAATCTTTAGCCATTTCACCTGCCACTGCAAAACCAAAATTGGCGCGATCCAGATATGCAAGGCTGTATGTGATAAATACTAACGGTATCAGGCGATACCAGCGTGATGGCGCTATAGTTGGGTTCATTAATTGATTATTATTGAAATAAAAATAATCAATCCTAAAACAATGCTACTTAATGGACAGAGTTGTTACAAAAACCTTGTTATGATGGGTATTAAAATATCCAAACCATTAGACCCTGCTAACAAACCTATTACTCTTTATGTAAAATCTCCAAGGAATGCTTTTATACGGTTCTTGAATATTCAAACCAATTCTCGGACAAGCTACAATATCATCTGAGCTAATTGGCATACCTGTATCTTCAATCCAAATCACATCCCCGGAAAGGGAGACACCATTATGGATTTTTTGCAAACCCAAAGCTTTGGCTAAAGCTCCAGGCCCCTTACACAAACGCCTGTCGTCATTTTGAAAACCTCTTCGCAAACGCATAATATCCAGACCTGTGGTTGGCTCAATAGCTCTTATCAGGATTGCGTGCGACTCCCCTTCTTCGCCAGTCACAATATTTAGCATGTCGTGAATACCGTAACATATGTACATATAAACAACACCTCCTTTCGCATACATAATTTCATTACGAGTTGTTCGGCGATGATTATAAGCATGTGAGCCAACATCTTCCGGGCCCCTGTAGGCTTCGGTTTCTACAATAATACCTTCGGTTAATTCACCCTCAACGCAAGTTAGTAAACGTTTGCCCAATAGATTTTCAGCTAAGGAAACGACATTGGTACTTTGATAATATTCAACAGGAAGCTTCATCTTGCCTTATAACCATTCTTTGTTAAATGTGTTGATTAGTAACGCAATGATTGGAGTGATATAATCTTTTTCGTTCGACTACTTAATTTGCTTCGGATTTAACCAGGATTTTTTCTAAGCTTGAATATGCTCAATACTCCTGCAGTAATTATCAGGTACATCAGGTGATTATCTAGCGAAGCGTGTACTTCAATAATATCGGTTGAAGCAGTTATAACGGGAGTTTTAATGAATAATAGATATAGGGCCGCTATTTTATAAATAGCACAAAGTGAAAAAACCAGTAAGGCAAAAGCTGTTTTCATAATCTCAAATCAGTAGAAAGCGCTTTCTCATATTGATCGTTTAATAATCAATAATCTAGATCGAGATATTAAAGTTGGGAAATATATCTCATAATGAGAAATAATTTCCCAACTTTTTTTTAAATTACTTTATAATAAAAATCGAGCCACTACCAGATGCTTTTTTTCCTACTTCGTCCGCCTAAGCCTAAAGCACCAAGCAAACTCCTGGTAATAATAGTTGCAGCTGTTCTGCCGGCACTTCTTACAATGGGGTTATCAAAAAAACTTTCTTCTTTTTCCGTCGGTTTTTCTTGCTTTTCCTCTTCTTCTTGTAAGGCTGCTGTCTTAGTAGCAGCTTCTTCAAGTTTGGCATTCAAAATTTCATAAGCACTTTGGCTATCCATT
This sequence comes from Sphingobacteriaceae bacterium, assembly GCA_031382725.1. Lineage (GTDB taxonomy): Bacteria > Bacteroidota > Bacteroidia > Sphingobacteriales > Sphingobacteriaceae > Paradesertivirga. The sequence goes on from JANMZB010000864.1 coordinate 9,659, forward strand.
GGTTGATTATACTTAGATACAAGCCGGCTTTTTGAAACAATCGCATCAATCTCAGATTCTGTCAACACGTCCATACGGCTTTTAGGCGGAGCCATCATGACATGTGCAAGCGGAGTAGGGATTCCCTTTTCATTAAGCATGGTCACCAACGCCTCTCCTATTCCAAGCTGGGTAATTAGTTCATCGGTTTGATAAAAGGTGGTATCCGGATAGTTTTCTGCGGTTTGTTTAATTACCTTCCGATCTACCGCTGTAAAAGCTCTTAGCGCATGCTGCACTTTCATTCCCAGCTGACCTAAAACATTGGCCGGAACATCCTTCGGATTTTGGGTGATAAAAAATATTCCGATTCCTTTAGAGCGAATCAACTTAATGATGGTTTCAATTTGCTGCAACAATGCTTCACTGGCTTCCTGAAAAATAAGGTGAGCCTCATCAATAAACATCACCAGCTTTGGTTTATCTAAATCGCCCTCTTCCGGATTTATAGCATAAAGTTCGGCTAATAATTGAAGCATGAACGTAGAAAACAGCTTAGGCCGATCCTGCAAATCAGTCACCCTTAGCACATTGATCATTCCTCTTCCATCTTGATTTATTCGCATTAAATCTTCCACTTCAAAACTTTTCTCCCCAAAAAACACATCAGCACCCTGTTGCTGCAGTTCAACAACTTTCCTTAAAATGGTACCCGTGGTAGTAGTTGATATGCGACCGTATGATCTTTCCAGTTCTTCTTTACCTTCTTCGGCAGCAAACTGAAGTACTTTAATAAAGTCTTTAAGATCCAATAATGGCAGTTTATTGTCATCGCAATATTTAAATATCATTGCTAGCACACCGCCTTGCGTATCATTTAGACCCAAAATTTTAGACAGCAACACCGGGCCAAATTCACTTACGGTAGCTCTCAATCGCACACCTTTCTGATTACTTAGAGAAAGTAATTCTGCAGGATACTGAACGGGTTCATAATTAATTCCCAGCACCTGACACCTTTCTTCAATTTTAGAATTTGTAGTTCCGGGCATGGCAATGCCGCTTAAGTCACCTTTAATATCAAGCAATAAAACCGGCACACTGGCATCACTTAAACCTTCACTTATCATTTGAAGTGTTTTAGTTTTTCCGGTACCCGTTGCACCAGCTATTAAGCCATGTCGGTTCATGGTTTTTAAAGGCACATTAACGGTTGCGCCTTCAATAACCTTTCCATCTAACACTGCCTTACCAAGGCTGATACTTTCACCCTTAAAAGTATAGCCTGCGGTTATGGCATCTATAAAAGCGTGTTCTTTTTCCATCAGAGAATTATTTTGTTTTATGGTGATGGAGCTATCATGAGCATATTTATTGCTATTTGTGAGCTCATGCTCATGATGATTCCATCAGAGAATTATTTTGTTTTTTATGGTGATGGAGTTTGCATGGCTTCACATTGCTATCGTGAGAAGTAAGCTCATGCAGATTCCATTAAATGATTTTTGATGCTGTAATCTACGAATTATTCATAATCGAACCAGTATCGGGTTCCATTTCGTGCAATACAGAAATAAAAGCATCGTAAATTACTCTGAGGCGGGAAATTTCAAGAATTCCTTCATTAATCCTCAACTCTAAAAAAGCTGATTCGACCTCGGAATTATGTGAGTGATGATGCCCGATATGAAAAGAGAAATCTTCCAATGATTGGATTACTTCCCGCATTGACGAATCAGACAATACGTTTTTAGCACGTTCTGCATCGTTTGTTTTAACTACAATCTTTTTATCAAATTCAGCATAACCGAGTTCAACATCTTCCATCCCGAAAAACTTTCCAACAGTATCTATAAAATCCTGCGGATGTATAGAGAATTTAAAATGATCAAAGGTTTTTAGATTTGATACGAGGCGGGTAAGAGCGTATCCGCTTTCGAAGCCTCCTCCTAAATCAATGTCAATGTCCAACATAACCGAATGGTCTTGCTGTTCAATTACTGCACTATATTCATAAACATCCGGATCGGCATTAAAATCGGATTCAATGCGTTTCCAAATCTGGTCGGTATTTCCTGAAATAATTTTTGCTTCGTTCATTGCTTTGGTCTATATATAATCAACCAATAAGCCCTCAATGTGTTTTAATACCTGCCTATTTAGATTTCAGGATATCATTCCATCTGGTTGTGTAGCAGGCACTTAAATAATCTTGTTTCATGGCCCAGGTTTTCTCATAACCTTCGGATGCCATCCTAACCTTCCCCCGGCCGTACCGAGCATTTACCAGATCAATAATAGATGATACATTATTTTTCTTTGCGTATTGCGATGACTCAAAAAGATTTGCCTGAATTTCTGTTTCGGGAATCAAACCTGTGGCGATTACTCCGGCTTTCATATACTTACGTTTGGTATAAATCTTATCGAGCCCTGATAAAGCAGTATTGGTAATGTCGATGGTATTATTAGAAGCCCAGGGTAATTTCATGGTAATAGACGGGTAATTTTGATCATGATCCTGGCGGTGTTTATTGGTTCTCAAAAATACCGTTAAGTTGAGCGCGGCACTTTTATCTTTTCTGAGCTTATAAGCAACAGTTGCCGCGTACATACTAATGGCTTCGGCTAAACTGTCTTTATCAGAGAAATAGGTTTTGAAACTCCGGGTACACGATACGCCCTTTCTTCGCTCCAACATATCTTTTGAACTAAAACATACCTGCCCCCAAAGCTCCTTCCATAAACGCAGACCTTGAATGGTTAAATTTTGTTGCACCCATGCTTCGGTTTGTTCGCGATATTTACCGGCTGTAGTTACTCCTGCATCATACAGTTTTTTATAATATTGCCTGCCAATTCCCCACACATCGTCTATCGGAAAATCGTCGATAACCTGTGTTATCTTTTCATCCGTATCTAAAACTGCCCAGCCGGCTTTGCGCGATTTAGCATAGCGGTTTGCCAGCTTAGCCAAGGTTTTGGTTTTTGAAACTCCGATGGTTACAGGCAGACCGGTATTACGTTTAATTTCTTTGACTATTTTTTTAGCCTGTTCTTCCAGCGAAGCCTCGGGTAAATGTGAAAGCTGGAGAAAAGCCTCATCGATGCTATAAACTTCAAGATTAGGAGTATAACTCGCCAGCTGATTCATCAGCCTTGAGCTCATATCTGCATATAAAGGATAGTTGCTGCTAAAAATATGGGCGTCTTTTTCTTTAAGCAATTCACGAGTCATAAACTCGGGGGCGGCCATTTTTATACCTAAAGCTTTGGCTTCATCAGACCGCGATATTACACATCCATCATTATTACTTAATACCACAATGACTTTCCCTTCCAGTTCAGGGCGAAATAATCGCTGACAACTCACATAGCAATTATTGATATCAACAAGTGCAAACATCCTTATATCTTCCGTTCAACAAAGATTTTGGTAATAATGGATTGATATTAACCAGCACTACTCCCCATATTTGAAAAGCTTCCAGATTTTTATCAATTCGGATATCCTCGTAGTGCTTATTGCCTGAGACAAGCCATCTTTCGCGACCTTTTTCGATATACATGCGTGTGGAGAAAGTGCCGTTAAAAAAGGCCAAAATAATTGCTCCGCTTCGGGCAAGTAAGGAACGATCAACAACCAAAATGCTTCCTTCAAGTATGCCAAAGCCGGTCATACTATCCGAATCCATTTTAGCATAAAATGTACTGTCGGGATCTACAACTATTTTATCCGTAATATCTAACCGCCTTTCTGAATGGTCTTCCGCCGGAGATTGAAAACCTGTAATAAATCTGGTAGGAAAATCCCGTTTTGCCCGTATCATAATTTGCTAAATATATTAGCAAATTAACGAAATATTTCGGGTCGAATCAAGCGAATAAAAATTTATTTAATTCTGTTCTTCGTCCAAAATTCTTGACCATATATATCTCATTTAAAGAGATTCTTGCTGCTTATTTCTTTATTAATGGTAATGTAGCCAGGATATTTAATTTGCCTGTTCCCAAAATCGAGTGTTGGTTTAATTTTGATAGTTACCATTCCTTTTCGTTCCTTGTCACTATCATCACTTCCAATTAAAAAATCTGTTATTGCATCCATTGCCTTATCATCTGATAAAATGTGATAAACATTGGAATTAATTTGAATGGGGATTGTAGTGGTGCCTCCGTTGGGGCTAATTGAAATTTTTTGGTTCACAAACCCACCGGCCAATTCGCGGCTTTTTACCAGTATTTTATATTCAAATTGATTAATCGCGGCAAGCCGATTTGTAGGATTATTAATTACCAAATTTACCCGGGCTTTAAGCGGAACGTTCTTTCTCATTATTGCAAGGGCCAGCCGGGGGGCTTTCAACAAATCAGTTATTTCTCTGCCTCTTATATCACGAATATTTACGTTAGCTGCATAAATACTATCAACCGAGCTAACTTCGTATTTGCATTTTTCTAAGGCCTTTATTTGATCTACCTGGCCATTTAAGCTTCTGCATGCCGAAAAAAGCACAGCAACAAGAAGTAATAAGACTATATTCTTCATCAGAAGATTTTTCGTGTATTTGTATTTTAAAGAGGCACTCAAGAAGGCTTCGCCGTTTGAGATATGAGGTTTGAGATATGAGAATGGTTTCATAATAATTTTTATAAGGAGCAGATGAACGATAGCGACCTTTATCATTAAACTGAATAAATAACGTTTAGTTTAACAGAATTGTACTTGTAGTAATTGCTTCTACTGAGGGATTGAATTAGTAACTTCAAACTTTAGTCTGACAATAACGTAGAACAGCGCTATTCAAAAATATTGAAATCAGAGAAAAAATCAAGCAGGTTTGAACGACTGGTGGGGAAACTAGGCGAACAAACGCTGGAAGCACGCATTTTTAATGTTATATGCTTGCTATCGGTAGTAGTGTTGGCTATCTCTGTTATCATCAACTACTTTTTAAATCTTAAAACACTGGCTCTCTTAATGCTTGCCTGCTGTTTTATTGTAATGATTTTTTATTACTTCACCAGGTATAAAAATAAATTTTCCATAAACGTTGCTGTTTTTGGCATTCTAAGTAACATCGCTTTTTCATTAAACTATTACTACAATGCCGGGATAGACGGGCCAACGCTTTCTATATTTATTTTGCTTCTTATACTTGTTATTGCAGTATCCCCAACCAAGCAACATATATTTTGGATAAGTCTTAATATTTGCAATGTGGGTCTGCTTCTGCTGTTGCAGCATAGCAATCCAAACCTTATAGAATATTCTTATACAAACAGTCCAAGTCGCTATATTGATATATTCATTACTTACATCTGTGTAGTACTAGTAATCAGTTCTATAACCAAATATATTCGAAACTCTTATCATAAAGAGAAGCAGGCGGCAGAACAAAAAGCTATTGAACTGGAGGCGTCAAATATCACCAAAAATAAATTGCTTTCTATTTTTGCACACGATTTACGTGCTCCTTTAAATCTTATACAAAGTTACCTGGGGCTATTAACAACTT
>JANMZB010000930.1:0-2512 GCA_031382725.1 Sphingobacteriaceae bacterium
ACAATATACGATAAAACATTCATAACAAATTGAAAAGAAAAACTTACATATAAAAACTCGTTTAAGACTCTGAGTAGCACCAGACCTTGCAATTTGCATCGCCAAAAATACATCTTTTCTCACCATATTCCATTTCACTTCACGCTCATTATTGGATAATAATGAGTAACCAAAATGATCCAGCATACACTCCGCAAAAGGACTGGAATGATGATAATCATTGTCTGCTAATACTTTAAAATGTTTCCAGCCAACTCTTCTAGTAATTTTTCTTATTTCGTCTCGGAAGTGGTCTACAGAATCCATGATACCAATACTTTCACAGTGACGAGTGTAGTTTTTTAATAAAGCCACCGGTTCATCAGCATCAACACTGTTACTCAATTCCATCACCGAAGACCGATTGACATGAACGGTATCTGGTATTTCACAAATACCTCGATCTTTATCGACAACAGGACATCTCGTGCTACCACCTGAAAGAGCTACCGGCGTATTAATAATATCATCACGAGTCACATAAAAATCGTCAGACTTCCCTACACCAGTAAGAATGTTATCATCATCTTCTTCATCATCATAATCTTCACTACTTGTACTAGGTTGATCAACAGCGTCCATATAATTACATTTCCTAGCCACACTATTGCTAAAAATAGTTTTACCTGTAGCAACGGCTGCCAAACCTTCCAGCCTTTCAACACAAGGAGCATTACAGGCCGGAGCAGCACCATCACGCAATGCATTATTACCTCTATTATGACGTTTGGTCGCATTCATCAAAGTATTCTCCTTCTCCCGAGTAAGTGCATTAGCAGCATTGCGTTTCCGAATGGATGCTGTACCGGCATTATCTCCGCTTCTTGTGTTCTTCTTCATTGTTACACAAGACCAATGAGCCAAATATCATACTATCTTAACAAAAATATAAAAAATATCGACCTTATGGGGAAGTCGAGTATTTCATAAATTGGTTACAAGATACAACCACAAGTAGCCAGATTTTCAAATTCAACTCAATAATTCACAACGGAAAATAATAGAAATACATATATATTTCCAGCAACACATAATACTTAATACAATCACTAAAAAAATAATCCACATACAAAAACCTAGTACACAGTCCACGAAATAAATATTCAAATCTCAAAACTCCAAAAATACATAGATAATAATTCCATACAGTGTATAGGCATGCGTGATAAAATCAACATAGAGCTGAATACATACATAATAATATATCCTTTACGTTACGAAATTTTTGATGTTCACGATATCAAAATTCTGAACCTGGCGGGTTCATATATTTTGTATTTCATTAATTCAAATATATCGGGTTATAGATAATATAATGGAACGAGCTAAAAGGAATACACATGGAATGACAAAATGTATTGGATGTGGAAGATTTGTAAAAAATATCCGCAGACATCTTGCACAAACACAATGCTCAATAATAGCCAATAGAAATCCATTGAACAACGATGCAAACAGGCGAAATAGTACTGATATTATTATAGGCTCCAATATTGGGTTCCAAATAGATTACGATCCTCCAAATAACCAAACAAATAGTGAGAAATATACAATACCATCAAGAAACCCAATGTTAGCTCATCAATGTAGAGTCCCCAAATCATTCAAGATTCAAGCAACTAACTTTAATGATCTACCTATGCCGGATTTCCAATCCATTTCCGTACTATCAGTAAAAACAGGTGAACAAACTGCCGACATCCACCACACACAACTACGTCAATTAAATCAACATTTAAAGTATAAAACGATAGCTTGTAATGGAGAAGATGATAATGAAGATGATGACAGCGACACTATATCGTCATTCAATAACAAAAACAACGAAGAGTTTATTAATGATAATGCAACACTTTCTTCATCTATAGAGCTACAGAATAATTCAAACATATCAACAAATGTGACGTACGAAGACACAATAAATGATTCTAATGGAATTATAATAGGTAACCTAAATCTACACCCATATCATAAGTGCTATGAAAGGTTAACATCTAAAGGATTTAAAGCTTATGGACGAATATACGATCTCTTACAAAAATCTCAAGTTCCACTATACCGTTATGATGAAATAATCGACACAATTGGCAAGGAGGTACATAATAAAAATATTGATCCATACGACCCAGAATATACAAGAAGAACATTTTTGAAAGACATGTGTAAAAAATTTTCAACAGCAGAACCACAAGTAATATCTGTACATCTCGACACAAGATGGAATGACAAGATACACTCAAATGACAGATTAGCAAGAGATACCGTTGAAGTAATAGTATTTGACTTCAAAACACAATTGATGGACCTCTTTGAGGACAAAACACTATTTGGTAATATAGACAACTTAGTTGTAAACAAAGATATTAATAATCCCGAAAGCAAATGGAAACCATACCAAAATAATACATGGTAGAAATTTCTGCTTCCACATTGGCACGGGTAGAGAAGATGATGTCTTCGTTTACATCCACCC
>JANMZB010000933.1:0-3975 GCA_031382725.1 Sphingobacteriaceae bacterium
TAAATCTGATAAATTAAAAATAGAAGTTTGTTTAACCCCTGCCTTGCTTCCGCTCCATAATCTGGAAAATAGTATCGTGGTGGTAATTGATATCTTTCGGGCAACTACATCCATTTGTTATGGAATAGAGAATGGAGCCGACGCGATAATACCTGTTTCGCAGGTTGAGGAGTGTGCCGCCTATCATGGTTCAGGCTTTTTACTTGCAGCCGAACGCGATGGTGAAGTGGTAGAGGGTTTTGATTTTGGAAATTCTCCTTTCGCATACACTCCAGAGAAAGTTGCGGGTAAAACGATTGTACTGACAACTACCAACGGTACACATGCCATTCAATTATCGAGGGCTGCTAAAAAGATTGTAATTGGTTCGTTTTTAAATTTAAGCTCATTATCTGAATGGTTAAGAGTTGAGAATGAAAATGTTTTGCTGGTTTGTGCAGGCTGGAAAAATAACTTCAACTTAGAAGACACAATTTTCGCGGGAGCCGTGGTAAATAAGCTTAAGGATGATCATTATATCCTGGATGATGCATCAATAGCTGCGGAAGATTTGTATTTATTGGCTAAAGATAACCTTGGCAAATTCCTTTCGAAAAGCTCGCATAGTGAACGTTTGAAAAAGCTGGGTATAGAAGAGGATATCGCTTTTTGCTTGCGTGTTGATGAAACTTCGGCAATACCGGTGCTTCAAGGGGATAAGTTGGTGAAGCTATAACCTATTTTAGTTTGTCATTATTCTTATGCCTGTCCGCATCCCTGATGTTTTTTTTTTCAAGATTTTTTTGCAATGCTTCGGTTAAATCGATACCGGTTTGATTTGCAAGGCAGATTAATACAAATAATACATCCGCCATTTCATCCCCCAAATCTACTTTCTTATCAGATTCCTTGAATGATTGCTCACCATATTTTCGGGACATGATGCGGGCTACTTCACCAACTTCTTCCATCAAGATTGCGGTGTTGGTAAGTTCGTTAAAATAGCGGATGCCGGTGGTTGTTATCCATTGGTCTACGGTTTGTTGGGCTTCTTTGATAGTCATGGTTTTTAATTGAGATTAAACACGAATTTTAAGGCACGAATTACACGAAACAGTGAGCTTTAGAAAAGTACTCGTTTGAATTTTAGTGAAGGTTCTCCGAAGTTGATGATAATGCCAAGTTTCAGACCGGATGCTTTAAGGTAGTTTATTGTCTGGGTTACGAAGGGATTGCCGATGTAGGGAGTAGCTTTAATCTCAAGAATAATCGATTCATATATAATAAAATCAGCTCTGAATGTTGGTCTTAAAAGTTGGTCTTTGTAATATATTTTAAATTGCTTTTCCTTTTCGTAGTGAATATTCTCTTTCTGAAACTCTAACTCTAGAGCACTGGTATATACGATTTCTTTAAAGCCATGTCCCAAAGTTTTGTGTACCTCGAGACAACAACCTATTATGTTATACGACTCTTCTTTAAAGAATATCTCAGTCACTTCGTGCAATTCTTGAAATTTGTTTCTCTGTTTTTAATTCGTGAATCTATCAATAATTAGTGGTTATCCTTATCCTTTGTATCCATAATAATCGTCACCGGCCCATCATTTAGCAAGTCAATTTTCATATCAGCGCCGAAGATTCCGGTTTGAGGCTTCTCACCCGTAAGCTTTTCAAATTCTAAAATCATTTGCTCGTATAAGGGGATTGCTTTGTCTGGCTTGGCTGCTCGTATAAAACTAGGGCGATTCCCTTTTTTTGTTTGAGCGAATAGGGTGAATTGAGATATAAGGAGAATTTTGCCGTCTATATCCAAAAGTGATTTGTTCATTAAACCATTTTCATCGCTGAAGATGCGCATGTTTACAATTTTTTGGGCGAGCCAGATAAGTTCTTCGCCTGAATCAGCCCCTTCGATGCCAATGAGAACAAGAAGACCTGAATTTATCTTTCCAGTTATGATTCCATCTACTGTGCAGGAGGCTTGGGAAACCCGTTGGATGACTGCTCTCATATATTTTTAGCCACGAAGGCTCGAAGGCACCAAGAGCATTCTGAAATTTTGTGACTTTGAGCCTTTGTGGCAATATTATGCTCGTGTATCATTCCCATGAAAAATACTTAAATAACTCTCATATCTGGATATCTCAATCTCTGCATCTTGAACTGCTTCAATCACATTACAGCCTGGTTCGTTAACGTGACGGCAATTATGAAATCTGCATTCGTTCAAGCGTTCTCTTATTTCAGGAAAAAAATGACCGAGCACTTGAGGCTCGATATCAAAAACGCCGAGTTCTCTGATTCCGGGAGTATCAATTAAATAGCCGCCCTGTGGTAAATCGTGCATTTCTGCGAAGGTTGTTGTGTGCTGACCCTTGTCGCTCCAATCGGAAACTGCCCCGGTTTTTAGTTTAATATCTGGAATAAGTGCATTTATCAACGTTGATTTACCTACACCGGAATGGCCGCTGAACAGTGTAACTTTATCTTTTAACAGCTCCTGTATCTGAGATATATTTGTTCTTTCAACTGCCGAAACTTGATAGCATGGGTATCCTATTCTTTGATAAATGTTTTCGTACTCTGCAAGTATTTCGATGCCTTCATCGCTAAAGAGGTCGAGTTTGTTGAATACTAAAGCTGCAGGAATATCATAAGCCTCGGCTGTTACCAAAAAGCGGTCGATAAAGCCAAGTGACGTACGGGGCGATGCAAGTGTTACGATTAAGAAGGCTTGGTCGAGGTTGGCTGCAATAATTTGTGATTGCTTTGAAAGGTTGATTGACTTCCGAATAATGTAATTCTTTCGGGGTTCTAATTTTACAATTACGCCAGTTCCCTGATCGGGTTCCATTTCGATTTCCACCTTGTCGCCTACGGCAATAGGGTTGGTGGTTCGGATATCTTTGATACGGAATTTCCCTTTTATGCGGCAATCGATAACTTCGCCCGCGTCGTTTACAACCTGGTACCAGCTTCCGGTAGATTTTATAACCAGGCACTTCATTTTGTGAGGGTATCTAAATCTAAAATATCAATAATACTTTGGCGCAATATTTTTCTATAATCGATGTCCAAAACGCCTATTTTTTCTACCAGGCGGGAGAGGTCAATAGCTTTGATTTGGTCTACAACAATAGATGAGGACTTTTTTAATCCATTAATATCACTTGGCTCTATGGGAATACGGATTTTTGATATGCCTTTTATTTGTGATGAAATAGGGCAAATTATGGTTGAAGGGTAATTTAATTTATGTAAGAAATCTGTCTGCACAACAACTACCGGCCTGATTTTTCCAGGTTCTGCGTTCATATCAACTACCCAAATCTCGAACCGGTTAATTTTATTCATTTTCGAGTTGGTCAAGATATTTATTAAGGTCTTCTAAGGAAGACTCCTGAATTTCACGCAGCATTTTCCATTCTTCCTTGTCTTGCTTAATGATATCTACTTCTTTTCGAAGCTGTTCTTCTAATTTTTTGCGTTTAATAAATTTGTTATAGGCCGCGATAGCTTGTTTTATATACTTATTACGGCTTGTATGAGTATCTTTTACTTGTTCCTCGGTTTCAAGAAAAAGCTCATCTTCTAATTTTAACAAGATGCTTTTCATAATCTTATTTTTATATCAAAAATAGATATACTTTTTATATATTCAAAAATGTATTAGCTTTAAAAACTCTCCAAAAGTTATGAACTTTTGGAGAGTTGCGTACTCCGACGAAGAACTGCAATAACATTATAAACCTGATGGGACGGAAAGCCCGGAGCGGGAAGCCGGTGTGTAAGGCGGACTTGGAGGGACAGCAGGGCTGCATTTGCTACAAGGCCGCATGTTGCTTTTCTAAAAAAATAGAGTTTTGGTTTGTTAATCTAACTTTTTACTGCTTACTTTACGTCCGAATTAAAAATTTGATGAAAAAGTATATTTATACTATGATTACGATTACTACCACCACGCTAATTATAGCTGGAGGAAGTTCGGATATGG
>JANMZB010000952.1:0-5555 GCA_031382725.1 Sphingobacteriaceae bacterium
CCAAGCTTTTCTATGATATTGGTGATTATAAATCGGCCGTAATAGCATTTAAGAATTCTTTAAGAGATTTCCCCGATACGAAATATGCTGAGGAAATGGAATATTTAGCGGTTAAGTCGCAGCAGCGTTACGCACAAAACAGTCTGGAAATTAAACAGGAAGACCGTTTTAATGAGGTTATTGTGCTGGCAAATGAATTTGAAGAAGATTTTCCTACCAGCAGTAAGCTAAAAGAAATACAAGAGATTAGGACAAAGTCTGAGCAGAATATAGTTGATGTTAAAAAGCTTTTAGCAACAATGATGGTGCCTCAAGACAAAGCCAAACAAGCAGATACATTACAAAAGAATTAATATGAATACTCAAAAACCAACAATACCAACAAGTACTATTACCAGGGATGTAAGACAGTTGGATACTAATACTGATAACATCTATGAATCGTTGGTTATCATCGCGAAACGTGCTAATCAGATTTCAACTAATTTGAAGGAAGAGCTAAACGGTAAACTTTCTGAATTTGCTTCTTCGAACGATAATCTTGAAGAGATTTTTGAAAACCGTGAGCAAATTGAAATCTCTAAACACTATGAGCGTTTACCGAAACCAACGCTTATTGCTGTTGATGAGTTTTTGAATGATAAAATCTATTACAGAAATCCGGCTAAAGAGCAAGGATAATTCTTTTTACTAAAATGCCTTTTAAGTTTTATAGAGAAATTTAAAAGGCATTTTTATGTAAGTTTGAGCATACCAAAATGCTTAAAGGGAAAAATATATTACTTGGCGTATGCGGCAGTATTGCCTGCTATAAATCTGCTTCTTTAATTAGATTGCTTGTTAAAGCAAGTGCAAACGTAAAAGTGATTATGACTACAGAAGCGAAAAGCTTTATCACCCCATTAACACTTTCTACTCTCTCTAAAAACCCTGTTTTTTCCGATTATTTTAATGAAGTAACGGGCGAATGGAACAATCATGTCGATTTTGGTTCATGGGCTGATTATTATATAATTGCGCCGGCCACTGCCAATTCATTGGCTAAGATGGCAAATGGCTTATGCGATAATTTACTTTTAGCTACTTATCTTTCCGCAAAATGTCCGGTTTTCTTTGCTCCTGCTATGGATCTGGATATGTGGAAGCATCCGAGTACCAATCAAAACATTCTGAAGCTTATTAGTTACGGAAACATTCTGATTGAGCCTGGATATGGAGAATTAGCCAGTGGCTTGGTTGGAGAAGGAAGGATGGCTGAACCTGAAGAGATCTTGGGTGCAATCAATATTAAACTTAGTGAAAGTTTGCCTTTAAGTGGCAAAAAAGCCTTAGTTACCGCAGGGCCAACTTACGAACCTATTGATCCTGTCCGATTTATTGGAAACCACTCTTCAGGAAAAATGGGGTTTGCTATCGCTGAAGAACTTATGAAACTAGGCGCGGAAGTGACATTAGTTTGTGGGCCGAGCGGAGAAACAATTAAGAATTCGAATATCAATCGTATAAACGTTGAATCATCGGCCGATATGGCGGATGCGGTAAATGATTATTTCCACGAAAGTGATTTAATTATTATGGCTGCCGCAGTTGCGGATTATCGCCCGTTAGATGTATCAAAGGAAAAGCTCAAGAAAAAAAATGCCAATTTCTACCTTGAATTGACTAAGACGACTGATATTCTCACTGAATTAGGTAAAGCCAAAAGAGCCGGTCAAATATTAGTGGGCTTCGCCCTTGAAACGGAGAACGAGGAAGAGAATGCCAAAGGTAAACTGATCAAAAAAAATCTCGACTTTATCGTTTTAAATTCTTTGCAGGATAAAGGGGCGGGATTTAAGTCGGATACGAATAAAGTAACGATCATAGATAAGTTGTTGCAAATTGAACGTTATCCTTTGAAAACAAAACAAGATGTTGCTGCAGATATCTGCAAAAAAATAATTGATCTATTGAAATGAAGCAAATATTATCCTTTATTTTATTCTTACTCATAATTTCTAATATCCAGGCGCAGGAACTCAATGCGAGGGTGCAGGTGCTTTCGCCACAAATCCAAAACACGAATAAAAGGGTTTTGGATGTTTTAGAAACTTCCATAAGAGAGTTCTTAAATTCCAGAAAATGGACGTCGGATAATTTTCAAGCGCAGGAACGAATTGATTGCAACTTTATCATAAACATCACAGAATGGGATGGCGGATCGAACTTCAAAGCTGAAGCACAGGTACAATCTACCCGGCCGGTTTATGGGACAACATTTAATAGCACTATCTTTAATTATAGCGATAAAGAATTCGGTTTTAATTATACCGAAGGCCAGGCACTTGATTATTCAGACCAAAATTACATTAACAACCTAAGCTCACTTCTGGCATTTTATGCCAATATAATTATTGGGCTTGACAATGATAGCTTCACTAAATTTGGAGGCAATCCTTCATTTACAAAGGCTCAAACTATTATAACCAACACTCAAAATGCGCCTTTTGCCGGTTGGAAAGCGTTTGAAAGTTTGAGAAACAGATATTGGCTGGCAGAGAATTTAACTAACAAGGCATACAATCCTATCCGAGAAGTTCTTTATAATTATCACCGATTAGGTCTGGATATAATGTACGATAATCAATCGAAAGGTCGTAAACAAGTTTTGAGTGTTTTACCACAACTCCAAAAGATCGACAAGCAAAAACAGGGTTCTGTGCTTAACCAGGCTTTTTTTACTGCTAAAGCAGATGAACTGGTTAATTTATTAAGTCTTGCCGACCCAAGAGAAAAAATGAATGCTTATAATATTCTTAGTGCGCTTGATCCTGCAAATGCCATGAAATACGAAGCTCTAAAAAACAACCGTCCTTAACTAGGCTTTATGCTTACGCGATTAGTTATTCGTAATTATGCTTTAATTGAGAATTTGGATATTGAATTCTCTAAAGGATTAAATATTCTGACAGGCGAAACAGGAGCCGGAAAATCCATCATTCTTGGTGCCTTATCCCTAATATTAGGTAATAGAGCAGAAAGCCGCTATTTTTTCAATCAACAAAAAAAATGTGTTATAGAAGGCTATTTTAAAATTAACGACTATACCTTACGCAGCTTTTTTGAGGAAAACGAATTGGATTATGAAGACGAATCTGTTTTAAGAAGAGAGATTTCCAGCGAGGGTAAATCCAGGGCATTTATTAATGACACACCGGTTAATCTTAATATTTTAAAGCAACTTGGAGAATTGCTAATCGATATACATTCTCAGCATGCCACTTTTGAAATTAATGACGAGAATTTTCAACGCCTGGTAGTTGATACGCTGGCAGCTAATGAAGCATTATTAAAAGAATATCAAAAGCATTTTAAAACTTACAGGCAAAATCAAATCAGGCTGAAAGATTTAAAATCAAATAGTCAAAAGGCTAAGTCTGAACTTGATTATCTTCATTTTCAATTTAATGAACTTGAGCAGGCAAACTTAACTGAAAATGAGCAGGAAGCGCTTGAACAAGAGCTTCAGAGTCTCACTCACGCAGAAGAAATAAAGAAAAACCTCCTCTCCTCTTCCTATCTACTCAGCGAAAGCGAACAATCTGTAATAAGTCAGGTTAAAGAATCGCTCTCTTTATTACAACAAACCGGTAAGTACCTTACCGATGGCAATGTTTTAGCCGAAAGGCTTCAAAGCTGCCTAATAGAAATAAAAGATCTTACGTTTGAAATCGAAACGCTTGAGCAGCGGACCATTATAAACGAAGCACGTTCCGGGGAGATAAGCGCACGGCTAAGTATAATTTACACACTTCAGAAAAAACATAATGTAAATACTGTTAGCGAACTGATTGAGATACAAAACTCAATTTCAGATCGCATTCAGGCAATATCCTTTTCAGATGAGGAGATCGAGAAGTTAGAATCTGAAACAAGCAGACTTCGAAACGAATTACTCGTAATTTCGGAAACGCTCTCGGCCAGCCGTGATGAAATAATACCTTCTATTGAGAAAATTCTTAAGGAAACACTTCTGGAAGTAGGCATTCCTAATGCTTTATTAAAAATCAAAAATATTTTATTAGCGGAAGATTCTCTAAATGCTTTTGGTAGGAATACCGTTGAATTCTTCTTCTCTGCAAATAAAGGTCAGGAGCCTGCGCCAATGAACAAAGTTGCATCGGGTGGTGAGCTTTCCAGGTTGATGCTTGCGATAAAATCGCTGATCTCTAAACACATCGCGCTGCCAACAATTATTTTTGATGAGATAGATACCGGTATATCGGGCGAGGTAGCATTAAAGGTAGGATCAATTATGGAAAATCTGTCGAAGAGTATGCAGGTGATTGCAATAACCCATTTACCTCAAATTGCCAGCAAAGGGAAGGCCCATTACTGGGTATATAAAGATGATAGGGAAGACATCACGCATACAAATATCCGACTACTCGAAAAAGACGAAAGGATATTAGAAATTGGAAAAATGCTTAGCGGCGAAAATCCAGGAGAAGCTGCACTTCAACATGCAAAGGAACTACTAAATCTTGCTCAGTAGGATTTAGACGATTTTAGTACAATTTATTCTTCCCAACAATTAATTCATTATTTTAGCCCACCAAATTATTAATATGGCTTATAACTTATTGAAAGGTAAACGCGGAATAATTACCGGTGCCTTAAACGAACATTCCATTGCATGGAAGGTTGCTGAAAAAGCACATGAAGAAGGCGCAACATTTGTATTGACTAATGCTCCGGTTGCGATGCGAATGGGTGAAATAAATGCCCTTGCAGAAAAAACAGGTTCACAAGTTATTCCTGCAGATGCTACAAGCATTGAAGATCTTACTAATTTATTTACTCAATCGCAGGAGATTCTTGGCGGTAAAATAGATTTTGTTCTTCACTCTATCGGGATGAGTGTCAATATGCGTAAGAACATTTCATATACCGAATCAAATCACGATTATTTCCTTAAAGGAATTGATATATCAGCATTATCATTTCATAAAATGTTAAGCGTTGCTAAAAAGCTCGATGCTATAAGTGAGGGTGGAAGTGTTGTAGCGCTTACTTACATGGCGGCTCAACGCACCTATCCATTTTACACGGATATGGCTGACATTAAAGCAATGCTCGAATCTATTGCGCGCAGTTTTGGATATCACTACGGCCTTGACAAAAAAGTTCGTATCAATACAGTTTCTCAATCACCAACAAAAACTACCGCGGGTACTGGTATAAAAGGCTTTGGCGACTTTTTTGATTATGCCAATGCTATTGCGCCGCTGGGAAATGCTGATGCTGAATCGTGTGCGGATTATTGTATTACACTATTTTCTGACCTTACCAGGATGGTTACGATGCAGAATCTTTTCCATGATGGAGGTTACTCATCAACAGGGGTAAGCCACGATGTGATGACAAAATTAGGTGTTGAATAATACTGATCTTTGGGGTAAATTAAAAGAAAGTACAAAATCGGTCACGAGTAGCTGCATGAAAATCTCTTAGGCCTTGACATTACTACTCGATTATTAAGGATTTCTTCCGGTAAATTTAACTATGGCTTGCTT
>JANMZB010000009.1:0-11986 GCA_031382725.1 Sphingobacteriaceae bacterium
TTAGTTAAATAATAAGATGTTACACCAAAACGACCGGAAGCAACTTGTTTAATTGCCGAACGCATCGAATTGCCGTTTGGCAACTTCTCATAACGCATCTCATCTTCACCACCTTCACCGGTATTACTTTTTCCACCTACCCTATTCATCGCGATAGCTAAAGTGCTATGCGCTTCGTGAGAGATAGAGCCGAAAGACATCGCTCCGGTAGCAAAACGTTTTAAAATAGTCTCTGCTGGTTCAACCTCGGACAAAGGAACTGGCTCGCGATGATGTGCGAAATCCAATAATCCACGTAAAGTGTACATTTTCTCGCCCTGCTCATTAATAGCCTTCGCGTAATTCTTATAAATGGAATAATCGCCCGTACGTGTAGCCTGCTGAAGCAGATGTACCGTTTGAGGATTAAACAAATGCGCTTCTCCCCTACGCTTCCATTGGTAAATTCCGCCTTCAGGCAATAACTGTTCTTCTGATTTAGAATAGATAAAACCATGATTATGCTTAAAGATGGTTTCTTTAGCAATCTCGTTTAATCCTAAACCGCCTATCCGGGTAACCGAACCGCAGAAATATTTGTCTACAACTGATTTGTTGATACCAAGGATCTCAAAAATCTGAGCGCCGTGATATGACTGCAAAGTTGAAATTCCCATTTTAGAGAAGATCTTCAGCAAGCCGTCGCAAACGGATTTGATATAATTTTTTGATAGATATTTAAATTCTAGCGAACTCTCAAGCTTTCCTTCTTCCTTTAAGGCATAAATAGTTTCAAGAGCCAAATAAGGATTGATAGCCGAAGCGCCAAAACCGAGAAGACATGCGAAATGATGAACTTCCCAAACGTCTCCCGCTTCAATTACTAAACCAACCTGGCCGCGATAGCCTTTTTTAATTAGATGATGATGAACCGCTGAAACAGCTAGCAAAGAAGGAATTGGAGCATGTTGAGAATCAACCGCTCTGTCGGACAAGATTAAAACCTCAAAACCATCATTAACAGCATCTTCAGCATAACGACATAATCTTTCTAATGCACTTTGAAGCGAACCCGGCTGACCATCAGCTTTGAAATATGTTTGAAGTGTTTTTGCATTGAACATTCCTGTATCAATACTTCTTAACTTTTCGAGCTCAAGATTAGTAAGTATTGGTTGCTGCAACGCAACACAGTGGCAATGCATTTTATCTTCGTCGAAAAGATTACCGTTGCTGCCAATAAAGGTTGATAAACTCATTACCATCCGCTCACGAATCGGGTCGATTGGTGGATTAGTTACCTGAGCAAAAAACTGTTTAAAATAACTTGAAAGATGTTGCGGACGATCTGAAAGAACAGCCAACGGAACGTCTGTACCCATCGAACCAATTGGCTCCTTTCCATCAACAGCCATCGGCTTGATGATAGTTTCGATATCCTCACGAGTGTATCCAAATACCTGTTGATATTTTAATACTGCATCCTTAGATAAATTGGTAAAGGCAACACGTGGCTCAGGAAGCTCTTCCAGTCTTATTTTATAGTTTTCAAGCCATTCCCCGTAAGGCTGACTTGACGCAATTTTCGTTTTAATTTCTTCATCAGTAATGATCTTACCTTCTATAAGGTCTACCAAGAACATCTTACCAGGCTGAAGGCGACCTTTTGTGATAATAATTGCTTCATCGATTGGCAAGGCGCCTGCTTCTGAAGCTACGATTACGCGCTTATCGTTAGTAACGGCATAACGTAACGGACGAAGTCCGTTTCTATCTAACAACGCACCAATTTGAGATCCATTGGTAAATGTAAGGGCGGCCGGACCATCCCATGGCTCCATCATCGTCGCATGAAACTCATAGAATGCCTTTTTCAAAGGCTCCATTTGTTCGTTTCCATCCCAAGCTTCAGGAACCAGCATCATCATTACATGAGGCAGACTGCGTCCGGTATGAACCAAAACTTCTACGACATTATCAAGACAAGCTGAATCGGATTGATCACTATCAATTACAGGAAGAATAATATCCATTTCTTCACTTGTAAAGTAGGAAGAAGCGTAAGATTTTAAACCGGAATAGAACCAGTTCAGATTTCCTGTTAAGGTATTTATCTCTCCGTTATGCGCCATAATCCTGAAAGGCTGCGCCAATTTCCACGAAGGAAATGTATTAGTGGAGAAACGACTATGCACCATACCAAAGGCTGAAGTAAGCCTGGTATCTTGCAGATCTGTATAATAAGTACGTAACTGATAAGTTGTTAATTGACCTTTATAAACTATGATTCGGCTGGACATTGAAGCGATGTAAAAATCGCTGCCATTCTTTACCGTTTCATTTATTGTTTTAGTAATCAGTCTTCTGAAAACAAATAATTTCCGTTCGAAATCATCACTTGCAATATTAACCGAAGGACTACCTATAAACACGTGTTCTACATCCGGTTCTACCGAAAGAGATGTTGGGCCAACCACTAAAGGATTTACCGGAAGCTTTCTAAAGCCAAGCAAAGGCAAACCAAGTTTCTCGGCCGAACTTACAATTATAGAACGGCAAGTTTCTTTCGTAGCAACATTTTTCGGAAAGAAAATCATCCCCACACCATACTGTCCGGGTTCAGCAAGATGAATATCTAAAGCGATGCACTCTTCCATGAAAAACTCATGGGGAATTTGCAATAATATCCCTGCACCATCGCCACTTTCAGGATCGCAGCCACAAGCACCTCTATGTTCCATATTCTCAAGAATAGTTAGAGCATCGGATACGTTTTGGTGTGATCGCTGGCCATTAATGTGTGTAATAAAACCTACTCCACAAGAGTCGTGTTCAAATTCAGGGCGATATAATCCCTGCTGGTCATTTTCGGTTTGTATCATTTATATAATAATGGAAATGTACGAAAGTACGGATTTTGGACTAAAATTGCGGACTGGGCAATAATTTTTGAATATTTTTTAAAAACAAACGCAAATATTCTTCTCAAATTATCAATTTTATAATTATTAGCTTATGAGATTAACATTATCTTAATGTTAACTTATGAGCATAACTCATCTATGAAATTTAAATTATTAGGGATAAACAAGTTATGAATTTAATTTAAAAACAGCAAATACATTTCATACAATCAGCAATTTTACTACTTTTGTGGCGGGTTAGTCTTCTACGATCAGCTCCTTTCGAACTCCCCCAGGGTGGGAACGCAGCAAGGGTAGAGAGTTGTAGCGGTGCGATAGAAGGTGCTAGCCCATTTTTTTCTTTTCTTTTGGCAATAGCTTCCAATTATTTCTAATTTCGCCTTCCTTATATTGCAATCACCGCACTCAGAATAAGAGTGAATAATTTTTAAAACCCCTTTATATGAAATTTTTTATTGATACCGCCAACCTTGCTCAGATTAAAGAAGCTCATGATATGGGTGTTCTGGATGGTGTAACTACTAATCCGAGTTTGATGGCTAAAGAAGGAATTACCGGCCATGAAAACGTTATTGCTCACTACAAAGCTATTTGCGAAATAACCGATGGCGATGTAAGTGCCGAAGTTATTTCTACTACCGTGGATGAAATGATAGCCGAAGGCGAAGCCCTTGCGAAGCTACATCCCAGAATTGTGGTTAAGGTTCCAATGATTAAAGACGGTGTTAAAGCAATTAAATATTTCACATCAAAAGGAATCAAAACAAATTGTACGCTGGTTTTTTCTGCCGGACAGGCTTTATTAGCTGCTAAAGCAGGTGCAACTTATGTTTCTCCTTTTATAGGCCGTTTAGACGATGTTTCTACTGATGGCTTAACCCTTATCGAAGATATTCGTTTAATTTTTGATAATTATGGCTATACCACTCAGATTTTGGCTGCTTCTGTTCGTCATCCCATGCATATTATAAATTGTGCCAAAATTGGAGCGGACGTGATTACCGGGCCCCTTTCCGCAATTGCGGCATTATTAAAACATCCTTTAACCGATAGCGGCCTTGCGCAGTTTTTAGCTGACCACGAGAGAGCAGCGGCGAAATAAATATTTTAGCCACAAAGTCTCAAAGACACTAAGCAACGTTCTTGGTGCCTTTGAGACTTTGTGGCCTCCTACTTAAATCTATCAATCTATTTACCTGCTTCTGACACCTTAATTTTCATAGATAATAAAAGGAATTAAACACTAGTTATCTTTGTATCAATGAATATTCAGAATTTGTTACAACGAGCGCTTAGCTACGAATTTCTTTCGATTGATGAAGGTGTCTTTCTTTTCAAGAATGCCGGCACCGCCGAGTTGATGTTCACTGCAAATCAATTGCGCAAAGAACAAGTACCGCATGGTAAAGTTACCTGGCAAATTGATCGGAATGTAAATACCACTAACGTTTGTATTGCAAACTGTAAGTTTTGTAATTTCTTCAGAAGGCCGGGTCATCCCGATAGTTACATTACAGATATTGAAACCTACAAGCAGAAAATTGAAGAAACTTTCAAGTTTGGCGGTGATCAATTGTTACTGCAAGGCGGTCATCATCCTGATCTGGGACTAAAGTTTTACACCGACCTTTTTACGCAATTAAAAGAATTATATCCCACCCTTAAACTGCATTCTTTAGGTCCACCGGAAATTGCCCATATTTCTAAATTAGAAGGCCTCAGCCATACAGAAGTTCTAAAAGCACTAATAGAAGCGGGATTGGATTCGCTACCAGGCGCTGGTGCTGAAATATTAAACGACCGGGTTAGAAGATTAATTTCAAAAGGGAAATGTGGCGGACAAGAGTGGCTCGATGTGATGCGTGCATGCCATCAGTTAAACCTACCTACATCTGCAACTATGATGTTTGGGCATGTAGAAACCATTGAAGAACGCTTCGAACATTTAGTTTGGATAAGACAGGTTCAATCTGAGAAACCGGCTAACGCTTATGGTTTTGTAGCTTTTATTCCTTGGCCTTTTCAGGATGACGCAACGCTATTAAAACGCGTTAGAGGCATCAGTAATGAAGTTACTGCTGATGAATACATCAGGATGATTGCATTAAGTCGTATCATGCTCCCAAACATCCAAAATATTCAGGCATCCTGGTTAACAGTTGGAAAATCGGTTGCCCAAATTTGTTTACATGCCGGAGCAAACGATTTTGGATCTATTATGCTTGAAGAAAATGTTGTAAGTGCAGCTGGAGCACCACATCGTTTTACATCGGCGGGCATTCAGCAAGCGATTAGAGAGGCTGGATTTGAGCCGCAATTACGCACTCAAAAATATGAGTTCCGCGATGTTCCCTCGCAGATTGAACAGCAAACGATAAATTATTAGCGTGTTATAATTATGAGTTTTAGGTAAATTTGACTAGAATTACCTATGCCTTTGAACGCACTGATAGTTGATGATGAAGAGTACAGCAGAAAATCGCTTTACTTTTTACTTCAGGAGAACTGCCCGGAAATAAAGATCGAAGGAATTGCCGCATCTGTAGCGGAGGCACGGGAAATCATTGAATCCAAATCTTTCGACTTCGTTTTCCTTGATATTGCTATGCCCAAGGAAAATGGATTTGAGCTTATACCTACTCTTCAACAAAAAAACATCCTTGTTATTTTTATAACTGCGTTTGATCAATATGCACTTAAAGCTTTAAAAGCGAGTGCTGTTGACTATCTTTTAAAACCAATAGACATTAGCGAGCTTAAAACAGCTGTTCAAAAATGTATTCTTAGAAAGGAAGCAATCAGACCAGATCAAAGCACTAGTGCCAACCTTTCGTTAGGTGCGTTAAGCACTAACTTAAACTCTAAAAATAAGATTGATAAATTAACATTACCTCATACGCATGGCTTTCATATTATTGATACTATCGATATCATTTACATTGAGGCAGACAGTAATTATTCGGTTTTTCATCTAAAAAACGGAGATCGTGTAGTAATCTCAAAACCGCTAAAAGAGTTTGAAGACATTCTTGATACAAGTGATTTTGCGCGGATACATAAATCCGCAATTATAAATCTGAATTATGTACATAGTTATTCGAACAAAAACGGGTTTGAGGTAACACTTGATAATGAAGTAGCGTTGCCAGTCTCCAGAAGGCGTTCTTCTGAGTTTTTGGAAAAAGTGCGCGGGTACTTCTCCGGCAAGAAAAACAAAAACTTAAACAGTTGAAAGCATCTGCAATCTATTTCCTTTTAATTTCTATATTTCTAAGTGGCATAAATAAACTTAATGCCCAAACTTTAAACTTTCGAAATTACAATGTAAATAACGGATTAGCCAACTCAACCGTTTATCATATTCACCAAGATTCTAAGGGATTTATCTGGCTTGCAACCGAAAGCGGAGTCAATAGGTACGACGGGCAAAATTTTCAGACTTTTACCATGGATGATGGCTTGTCGGATAACGAGGTGCTACAAATCCATGAAGATTCTAAAGGCAGAATTTGGTTTCTTACTTTGAATGGAATGCTTAGCTACTATTATAAAAATAAATTCTATAACTCCGGAAATGATGTCTCCTTAGTGAAAACCTTCTGCAAAGCGAGTTTTGTTTCCTTTTTTGAAGATTCTAAGCACCGTCTTTTCTTTTCAACTAATCAAAGAGAGGTGGTAATGATTGATGGAAAAAATGTTAAAATATTTAATCCTGCAACTACTGCCCTTACCAATTCCTTTATTGCCGAAGATGATGCGTCGAATGTACTCGTTCTAAAACAAAACCAAATTATTCGCTTTCAGGATTCTTCATTCACAAACTTCAAATCGGCCTTTTATCCTCTTTCTTATAAAACAGTATTCTACCAAAAAACTGCCCGGAAAATTTTCTTTATTGCCAAAGCTGGTTTGGTAGAAATTGTTGGAGGCAAGATGAACTTAAAGCGAAAAATCCCTCAAGAGGTTTCACGAAATGTGATCAGCAACTTTTTCCTGGATGAGGAGAATAATGCCTGGATTAACACCATGGGAAATGGAACTTATGTGCTCAATCAATTATCTAATAAGCCAACGCAACATCTATTAAAAGGGAGATATATCACTCATAGTCTGGTAGATATGAATGGAAATATTTGGATTTCAACCATCGGAAACGGTGTTTATATGCTTCCGGAAACGGCCAGGCAAATGAAGCATTATACGGTAAATAATGGCTTGAGCGACAACTCCATTTACAGCATTATTAGAAAGCCCAACAAAGATTTGGTGTTGGGTTTGAAAAATGGAAATCTCGACATTATCTCTGAAAAAAAAATATCTTATAAAGTATTGAAGAGTCCATATCCGGCTTATAACCCGATAAAGAAGTTGTTTTACGATAATGGGAACAAATCCATTTGGTTTGCTTCAAATAATTCACTTGGCGAAATAAAGGAAGCCAATAAAACTATTCGTTATTTAAAAGAACGGGATAATCTCACCTATGCGTTAAAATCATTCAGCATAAGCAAAAGCGGCAAATTAGCTGTTGCCTTAGCTGCCGGAGTAGACATTCTCAAGAATAAAAATGCCCCCCTCCTATTTGAAACGCCTAATCTAAATGGCCCATCTATCCACTTCCCTTTTAGAGCATATACCGTTTTTTACGATTCGTCTGAGCGTTTGTGGTTTTCGAATATTAATGGGCTACATTATATCTACCAAAACAAGGCAGTTAAGATCTACAATACTATTCCCCAACTCAAACAACGTATCACAGATATAATTGAGTTGCCCGATAAGACAATCATCTGTTCAAGCTACGGTTTCGGGATCTTTGTATTGAAGAATTTTAAATTGGTTAAGATTATAACAACTAAAGACGGACTCCCAAGCAATATCTGCAAAAAAGTAATTTTCGCTAACGCCCATTTATGGGTAATTACGGGTAAGGGAATTAGCAGAATTACAAGCGATTACAAAAAATTAGATAACTATCAGAAAGAGAATGGCTTATTATCTAATGAAATTAACGACGCGATTGTAGATAATGATTCCATTTTCGTTGCTTCTAATAGTGGCTTGTCCATTTTCAATTCCGACATTCAAAAAAGGCGTAAAGCTCCTATTCCACTCAATTTAAATTATATTCTAATCAATAATGTCAAAATTGATTTATCAAAGAAGATCGAGCTAAATCACAAATCAAATAATCTCACTATAAACTTTATTGCAATAGACTTCAATAATCCTACCGGGATAACCTATAGATACCGCATAAAAGACGATTTGAAATGGAATTCGACTGCGAATAATACAATAGAACTGGTCTCACTTCAATCAGGCAGTTATCATTTACAAATTTTTGCTAAAGGGCTTTACAGCGACTGGAGTAAGCCTATAAATATAACCTTCGTAATAAAGCCGCCAATTTGGAAAACTCCATGGTTTATTTTTTTAATGTGCCTGGTTTTGGGGCCTGCACTATTTTTTCTTATTAATAGCATCTATAGAAAAAAGCGGATAAAAGTTCAGGAAGAACTAACCGCAAAAACCAAAATAATAGCGCTTGAACAACAAGCATTACAGGCAATGATGAATCCACATTTCATCTTCAACGTTATGAATTCCATCCAACACTTTATCAATACCAAAGATACGGTGATGGCGAACCAGTTGCTCACAGGTTTTGCGCGCCTTATCAGGAAGAATCTTGAAATATGTAATAAGAGCTATATCTCGCTTGAAGAAGAATTATCTTACTTAAACCTTTATCTCTCTTTAGAGAAATTAAGATTTGGAGATAAATTAAATTATACCATTAATATAGACAGCGAGATAGACTAGGAAGAGACGCTTATTCCATCTATGCTATTACAACCTTATGTCGAAAATGCTATCTGGCACGGCATTATGCCCAAAGAAACTCAGGGAAACATTTCCATTTTTATCAAACTTAATAAAGAAGATCTTCTTCACATTTGCATTGAAGATGACGGTATAGGGATTGAGAATTCAGCGAGATTGAAGAATAACGATCACATCAGTCGTGGAATGGAGCTCACCCAAGAACGAATCAACCTTCTTAATAAATTCGGTGCTCCAATTGTTCTAAATGTCGAGCAAATAGATCCTTTTGGCACCCGTGTAACTATGCTTCTATCCATTTAACCGTTTACTCATTAATTCATACCGATAACTCATTACATTATAAGTTGCAATTCAGGTTGGTTACTATTGTATCAGATATCATTGCGTGTCTGATTTAAGGTAAACTTTTAAAAATATTATTATCTAAGTGTGTGTTTAGCGGCTGAAACTTCCCAAAGGTTTCACCGCTTTTTTTTTGAAATATAAGGTGGATCAAGCAAAAAAGTTGTGGGCTAGGCATATAATTTAGCGAGTCGAAAAAGGAAGAAATTGACATTTCCAACCCCCCGATACTGCGCCCTCAAAGCCTTGATTTTAGCATTGAAAGATTCCGCCGAGGCGTTTGTACTCTTGTTATCAAAGTAGTTAAGGATGTTTTTGGGGTCAGGTTTAAATCCTTATTTGATACTATTCCAATTTCCTTGTAAATATGCACGATCAATAGTTGCAGCTAAAGCGCTATCATTCGAACGCTGTGCCATATCTTTCAAATCATTATAAATGTAAAACTGCAACCAGAAGCCATAGTGATATTTTTCCCGGATTGATTGCGGATGCATCATTAAGGCGTACCAGGAGGTATTGATTCCTTTTTTATGTGCCACGGCAAGTGCGAGTTGCGCATTTTTCCACATGTTATCCGAAATCTTCGATTCTAATGCAGTGAAATCTTTATACTTCATAGCAGATGTATTCAAGATCTTGCAACGGTCGTCCAGACCAGCCTCCAGCATCGACAATCTTTGATCAAAAATGGTATCGCCATTCAGGTCAAATTCCATGAGGTCGAAAAAGCCATTGTTATTCGTATCGGTATATTTTACAGTAGGAAAAGTTGAAGGCTCTATTTCCATTCGCTTTGGCCCGTAGCCATCGTAAAGATTGCCCATACCCTGATAATAACGTGAATTTTGATCTATCCGCCAGGCTCCCCATTCAGCACCATATAGATGTATTTTTCCATCTAAAGGGCTTACATAGAGTTGACCGTTACCTGAATTATCGCTATCCCACTCGCCACGGTCTCCAGTCGGGTCGGATTGTTGATTATTATCAATTCCGCCTTGTTTACTCCCGATTTTAAACAGATTACGAGGTTGGTAAAGCTCTACTCGCTCCCAACGGTTACAATCATCATCTTCATCATATACAAACCAGGCTTTATTCCATTTACCTCTTTTAAAAATCAAATCCCAGGCTGAATCGTGATCGGGATATTGTAACTCGGTTAATTGGCGCCAGCGTGCATCCAGAAAAAGCGTGTCTGCTGCCGGTAATCCCCGCATATTTTTATTCGTGTGTTTCTGATCTGCGTAGTTTAAGCCGGGGCCAGACATGTGAATAGTCATGTCGTAATCAAATTCATTGGAGGGGGAATTGTCATTATCGGTATCTAATGCAATAGATACCCAATCAATATTATTAGTTAAAACCGCATTCAGTTGTCCGTTTTTCTCATTGCTGCCAAAGCTATCAACCATACGGATGGCCATTTCTGTTCTTTTATCATTATCAGGATCATAAAAAAGAAAAGGGTTTTCCCAATTTAATCTGAGATCATTAATGCGCTCGGGGGTACTATGTATTTTGAGGAAAGCACTTTTACCTTTATAGTCTTCATAAAAGTCTGATATACCATTATGTATCCAGGCACGGATTTCGAAGGTGTTATAATCAATATAATTAAATATATTGTCCTTATCTGTATCTATGGCCCACATATAGTGACCGGGGCCTGCCACATGCTTTTGACTTTCTGCTATGTTGTCTACAACCACCTGCATGGCCGGATTTCCTGCATCATCTTTAGCAACCCAATCTATAACTAGGTCGCCATACATTCCATAAGCTCCGTCCTTATTCCGATCTATCATTAAGCAATCATTATCAGTATCACCTTCCAGATCGTTGAACCGCATGTCGTCATCATCATCGATCCACTGGACGGGGATACCATTGCTCGTAATTGACCGCAAAATATCTGGATCGCCGTCTTTATCCAAATCTGAATAGGAAGGTTTGTAGCCCATTGGCGGAAGCGGTAGCCTTAGAGGTAAAAGCAGGCTATTTGTATTCCAATAGGATTGGGATGTTTGACCTGATACATTGTCATACAGTAAACATCCTAAACTAACTAACAGCGTTATAAATTTCATACATCTAAGAATTATTGATTGAGTTTAACGAACTGATACCGTCAGTCTTAAATGGAATAATTAACTCACTATCGCAGAATGGATAAAAAAGACCTCGAAAGCCAAAACTTTCGAGGTCGAAAATCGTCCCGATTGACAAAAATTTGTCACCTTTCAGAACTAGCCATTCACTACTTAACCATTAACTGTTGTAGTATCATTTTAGCGGTAAATTTGGTATTTGAACCTATTAGACGAATTACATATACGCCCGGTTGAATTTGCCCTAAATTTATACGCTGACTTATTCCATTACTAATAAAGCTTTCTTTATACACTATTCTTCCAGACAAATCAGATAGAGATACATCAATTTTATTGTCTTTATCTGCTGTAGTTAAACTGGCTGTAATCCATCCATCTGTTACAGGGTTAGGGAATACGGTGATCGTTTCTCTGGCTGTGGTTTGGGTAAGCTGTAATTGCTGGCTATCATTCTGAATAGCGCTTATTTTGGTGCCACTGCTGTTGAAAGTCCCTATTTCCGCTACCGCAACATTCCAGCTACCACTACCTTCTTGGGTTCTTACTTTTCCGACTACTCGAATACCCTTGCAATTTGTCGGCAAAGCCGCTCCGCTAAAGGTGTACTCCACATTAGAAGCTAAATAAGAGTTCGGATACGTAGGAACAACAGAGGTCCAGCCTGAATTTATCCAACTATTGGCGGCCGTTCCGTCGGTGGTAGTGTACTGTACTTTCACCTCTCCTTCATACCAACCACCTTCGTTGGCATCTGTAGCTCCGTTACGAAATTTC
>JANMZB010000025.1:0-1382 GCA_031382725.1 Sphingobacteriaceae bacterium
AATGCGCACATCTCGTCAATCCCGCCACAGGGTGTTACAGAGGCCCACCATGTCACAACATGGGAAAAGTAAAGGGGTTGGCCCCTCCCTTTTGGAGGGGTCCATTGTTACCATAGGATCAAACGGATTAGATCCCGCAGACGTGGGCCGGGGAGAAGTTTGGTTAAGACATCAGCTACGTTGGTGTCCCCACTCTCCCACGCAATGCGGACCGTCCCAGCGGCCTGGGCCTCTGTAACACCCTGTGGCGGGATTGACGAGATGTGCGCATTGGCATGCGTCCATCTCGCGGGGACTGATTTAATCCTGTCATGAGTGGTGAGTCATGGCGTGACTCCATGTACGTGATTGCGGTTACGCTCGCCAGTGTACTGTTAGCGATGCGAACAGCGATCTTTATACGACGGTTCTCGCTTAGGGATCCCATCCCTAAGCTCCTAAGAGTAGAACATAACTTCTAGTCCAGGGTATTACAAGCTTAAGATATCTTTTACTACACGTAGCCCTACTACTAGTATTCCACACAGTTGATAGTTATCGACAGATTTTACTCAGTTAATCAGACCCAGCATAGCTCTACCGGCTACGCTCGTCTGTACAAGTATTCGGTTCTCACTTTTTCGTGTATTTTGCGAACTTGAATATTCCCCTGTTTTTAACAATGGCTAACGTTGCTGAAATTGCTTTTTACACTTGCCTCGCCCGGATTGGGTTCGACGCTCCAACTACGGCGTATATCGTCAGCCAGGGGTTCAGGACGGCAGACGAATTTGCCTCACTCCCTACGGCCGCTTTCGATGACATGATGAAAGCAATAACAAGGTCTACAAGAGGAGCGGCCGCTAACGTGGCTCCTATTACCTTTCCTTATCGTGCACAGCGTAACCTAAAGACCTTCAGGATGTGGATTGACTATCGCACCCTTCGAGGGCAGTCAACGAATCCGGATGAATTCAATGACGCGGCCCTCACGAAATGGAACAAGCGCCGTGAAGACTTGGAAGCGGCTGAATCGACGGGAAAGTCGATGCCGCCGACGCCACCACCTCCGTTAAACAACACTGATGATTGGGATACTTTTGAAGAACTGTTCCTTACTTACCTTCGGTCGTTCCGCAGCATTGTTGGGGGAATGCCCCTTTCATATGTCGTCCGCCCGAATGAAGCCGTTACCCCTGAAGCATTGGCCGCCGTGTATGAAGATCTCGATCAGGATCTATACCATACCGCAAGTTTATCGGACGATGTCTTCCGCGCTAACAACGCACAGGTTTACAATTTGATAAAAGGTCTTGTCTTCAATGGCTCTGCCCGTTATCTCATCACAAGGTATGACTCGACTCTTAACGGACGTGCTGCTTTTCTTGCCATCAAGACACAAG
>JANMZB010000054.1:0-11822 GCA_031382725.1 Sphingobacteriaceae bacterium
TTGTAACACATCCCTGGTGGGATAACGGCAATAGCCAGTTAAAACGAATGTTTCGTTATGGCAAGGGGATAGGGGATATTATAAATCTCCCATATCAAAAAAAGTACTCCTATATTGATTTTACAACAACAACCGAATCAATAGTTTTATTTCTGGTGGCTTCAACACTTCTCATGATCTTAAAAATAGATGCCACACCTTTAATACTTACAGGAATAGTTTTGATTGCGGAACTAATTACAAATAGTATAAAAAGTATTTCCCTTTCGGGGAAGATATCAATCCCACTTGCGTTTCAAATGTTCTTACATAAAAATGCTTTTGAGGCTGGGGTATTATTTCAACTATTGAAAAAAGGAAAGCTAATATTTTTATTCAGAAGACTGGATGTAACATTTCGTAAACCTAAACCCTCTCCTTTTAGACTTAACAGATGGAAAATTATCAAGCTTTGTATAATTATTACTCTATTTGTAATCTACCTGATAATTTAAGCCAGAGATTCTAAGTATCCATTTGTGCACTTGGTGATTTTATTTCTAAGTGCTTTTAAATATGTTTTATAATTAATATTTTCTTTATTTCTTTCATTCCGTTTATGATAGAGATGGAAGCACACTGCCACCATTTTTAATTGCTTTCTCTTAACTCCAAAATTCACTAAGCGTGCGGCAAGTTCAATATCTTCATGTCCCCAGCCCATCAATTCATTGTTATAGCCATTAACTGCTATAAAATCTTTTTTCCAAAAAGCAAAATTGCAGCCTCTTAAATCATTAGTTTTTACCTGACTTCCATAAAACAAAGGACTAATAATAGGCAGTCTGGTTGAATTAATTCTTGAGCCCAGCCCTCTTGATAAAACATTAATGGAAACACTTTTAGATTTGATTAATTCTCGGGTTAAATTCTGACTTAAAAGTCCGCGGCTTCCTTTTATAAAAAACCCCGGTTTAGCAGCCTCAATATGATCTTCAATAAATCTGGGGTGTAAAATAATATCTCCATCAATTTGAATGATATAGTTTCCTTCGGCCGAATGAATAGCTTTATTCATGATACTGGTCTTCCTGAAACCATTATCCGGATGCCATACATGCTTTACCGCAACATTCAATTGCTTTGTATACTTGTCTATTACATTGGCAGTATCTTCCCCGGAACCATCATCAGCTACAATAATTTCATCGGGCAGCTTTTTTTGCAACAAAATGCTCATAAAAACTAACTCCAAAGCATCAGGCCAGTTATAGGTAGAAATAAGAAGAGAAGTTATTAACCTCACTATAGATACTGATTAATTCCTGTTAAACAAACTACTTTTTTTTCCTTTATGGCCGCTTTTAAAATCGATTCGTTATTTAGAAGATTACCTTTCAAATTCTCAGGATGATACAAATGAAAGACTAAAGCACCCATTTTTATGAACCGCTTTTGTATTCCAGCATTAGATAGTCTGACTATAAATTCTTTATCTTCTGGTCCCCATCCCTTGAAATCTTCATTATATCCATTTACAGCGATAGCATCTTTTTTCCAGAATGCCATATTACATCCATGTATTTCCCATCGTTCATCCCCCTTCGACTTATAGTTGTATTCAAAAAACTGCCAAAGAAATGGAAGGTGCAGGGCACTTAACTTGTTACTTATACCCTTATCAAACCACGAAAACTGTATCTGATTTTGATCGAGTAACTTTTTAGAAGTATCCAAACTAAGATAAATTCGGCTGGCCCTTACAAAAGTTTTTTGCTTAGCAAACTTGATATGGTCGGCAATAAATTTTTTATGCAGGATTAAGTCGCCATCTATTTGAATTATGTAGTCGCCTGTTGCAACTGCAATTGCTTTATTTCGAATTGCAGCAAGGCGAAATCCGTTATCTTCATGCCATATATGGTACAAAGGAACGTTAAATCTGCTTTTATACTTTTGAATCAATTCCTTGGTTTCAGAACCAGATCCATCATCCGCTATTAAAATTTCATCTGGTAGAATAGCTTGAGACAACAAACTTAAGAGACAAAGTTCTAACGCCTCAGGCCAGTTATAAGTTGAAATTATAAGAGATGTTTTAAAGCCTTTCATTACCGCAATTTGCTGTAGTTCTTATATTCTCCCACTCGCCATCCGGTTAAATCCTCAATTTTCTGCAAGATGCGATACCGAGGACTCATTTTTTTCTTCAATGTAGTTGGATCTACCGAAAATTTCCAATTACACCTATCAATTCTTTCTTTCATTACGGCAGGGTGAGTGCCTTCAAATTTAAGAAGCCGGTGTGCGTTCCCATAGTCAAATTCAAAATCCGCGGGCACCTCATTTGCAGCCCATGGTTCGTTTGTATAAAACTGGTTAAAGTTCCGAACTTTATCAGTTAAGCCCTTTGGCGGCTTTACCCATCCATAATGATAAATGTATGCCTCAATCGGCTTCACTTTTATCTTTCTTCCATTCTTTCTAAAACCCTGGGCATCCCTGTAAGAATGAACACCATTTTTTAACTTTAAAATCCGAATTTCATTCCTATACCAACGCCTTGATGATGCAATAAAATCGAAAGAAGCATAAAAGTGAAGGTATTTAAATAATAAGCCTTCCACGTTGTCGTCAGGCAAATATTCCTTCATTGCCTGGATGATACCTTGATGATACTTCTCATGTACACATTCATCTCCCTGAATATAGAAAGCCCAATCTACATCAGAAGATATTGCCTTTAATGCTTTATCAGTTTCTGCTGCAAATACTCCCCCCCCTTCTTTAATAGAATCATCCCAAACGGTATTTAAAATTTTTACTTTGGAAGAATTAATAGATTTTATCAAGCTTTCTGTATCATCCTCTGAATTACCAACCGCCACTACAAATTCATCGCATAATGGAAGAATAGACAATATTGCCTCCACGATTGGATAATCGTTTTTTACCGCATTTCTAATAAAAGTAAAGCCGGCTACTTTCATAACTCAGGTTTGAGAACTGGTTTTATTAACTGTTGTTTTTTCCAATGGTCTTTTCCCTTATATAGAAAAAACTTCCCCCATTTATACTTAAAAGTTAAACGACCCTCATAATCCACTCCCATCAGCCTATACGGTATTAATGGATTTTCCTTTAAGCACTCCTTGATCGCGTTGGTATAAACAGTTGGTCCCGTCATCGAATGTACGTCATGAGGGAACCTGTTTAATTTAATATTCTCTAAAATTAATTCAATCGTTTTTTTAAGAAAAGGATGATTTGCTTCATAAATAAGTGCCCATTGAACAAATAAATTTGGGTTTCCTTCCGGAGATATAATAGCTTGATCATCAGGCTTGATAAAATCACCCAAACAGCAATTTATATGACTATCGATATCCAGATACACCCCGCCTTTTTTATAGAGCACCGCATACCTAAACATGTCGGCTTTGGCGGCACCAATATTTAATTTTTGATATGCCTTCAAAATTTCCTCTGAAAATTCCTCTGAAAAAAATAATTCGATGCGCTTATCATCATAAAACTGGTAATCATAATCTGGATTATTTTTTCTGAATCTTTTAATGTGCCACCTTGCTATCAGCGGCAGCTTTTCAGTTTTAAAAGTTTGATATATCGTTTTGGGAATTGCCATGCTATCCATGCAAATATAATTGTATAAGTTATAACAGGCTAATTATCTAAATTAGCTTTATGATATATGCCTTTAAACTATTACCAAGCCATGGAAGCCGGGATTAAGTCTTTCCGTGAGATATCGCGTATGCTTACGGTGGTGGAAAACGATTTATCCGGAACAGAGGATATTCTGCTAAATCTTATTCCAACCAAAGCAGTTGTTATAGGCATTACAGGCCCTCCCGGAGCTGGTAAAAGCACTTTAGTAAAGAGCTTAATCGGCGAATTACTAAAGGGAAACGCTCGCATCGCTGTTTTGGCAGTTGACCCTACATCTCCTTTTAACTTCGGATCATTACTTGGAGATCGCATACGAATGCAAACTTATTCTACAGATCCTAATATTTATATTCGGTCTGTTGCTACCAGAGGGTCGTTAGGTGGTTTGTCTGGAAAAATAATCGAGATGACTGATGTATTAAAGGCGTCAGGATTTGATTACATCATACTAGAAACTGTGGGTGTGGGCCAGTCAGAAATTGAAATCGCTTCCCTTGCAGATATTACCCTTTTGGTATTAGTACCAGAATCCGGCGACGAAATACAATCAATAAAATCAGGTATTATGGAAATTGCTGATTGCTTCGTTGTGAATAAAGCAGATCGGGAAGGTGCAGATAAATTCGTGGAGAATCTCCGAAAGATGCCTGGACAAAAAACATTAGTATTTAAAACGATTGCTACAAAAAGTGAAGGAGTGGAAGACCTGATCACTTTTATTAAAAATTTACAAAATTCGACTAAAGACAAAACTTATTTATTAGCACAAAAAGCCTGGAAACTTATTCAGGAAAAACGTATGGCTGACATTAATTCAAAATCGTTACAACAGGAGATTGCAGAAGAATCTGAAAAACCAGGTTTCAATCTTTATAAATTCGTTGAATCTAAAATTAAGAATTCATAAGCTCTTCGATTTCTTCCGGCTCGATAGGAATATCAGCCAATAAATCAATATTGCCATCCGCAGTAATCAAAATATCGTTTTCTAACCTAATTCCAATACCCTCTTCCTTTATATATATACCGGGTTCACAGGTCAGTATATTTCCAGGCTCAAATGGCCTGTACCTACTGGCAAAATCATGCACATCCAAACCTAAATGATGAGAAGTACCATGCATGAAATACTTTTTATATAAAGGCATATCCGGGTTTTGATGCTCTACATCAAATTTTGTAAAGAGGCCCAATTGAACCAATTGATCTGACATAATTTTTCCCACCTCTGTTTGATATTCGCTCCAAACAGTCCCTGAAACGAGCATCTTTCTCGCTTCCTTAAAAACGTGCAAAACAGCTTTATAAATGTCACTTTGCCTTTTTGTAAACTTGCCGTTTACCGGGATTGCGCGGCTCAAGTCTGCATTATAGTTAGCATATTCGGCTCCGAAGTCAAACAGGATAACATCTCCGTCTTTACAAATCTGATTGTTATCGTTATAATGAAGAATGGTAGCATTTGCGCCAGAAGCAATTATCGGACTATAAGCATGTCCGGTTGCTCCCTGCCTGATAAATTCATGAATAATTTCAGCTTCGATTTCATATTCTTTCACACCAGGCTTGACAAATTTGAGAACTCGCTTAAAAGCGTCCTTAGTAATAGAACAGGCTCTACGTGTTAACTCCACTTCAATATCAGACTTCACGCATCTCATTTCCCGCAAAATAGGGGCGGCTCTTTTATATTCGTGGAGTGGATATCTCTTTTTTAAAGTATCTATAAATCGCAGGTCGCGTGTTGAAATTTCGTCGGTTGACCGATCATTTTCATTTGTATTGAGATAAAGAGTGTCTGAATAATTTACGATCGACGAAAAGATAGCCCAAAACTCGTCGAGCCAATAAATTTGTTTAATACCTGAAACTTCAGCAGCTTTCTCTTTGGTATACTTGTGTCCCTCCCAAACTTTGATATGCTCATTTGTTTGTCTAATGAATAGTGCTTCTTTGTGAAGTGGATTCGGACAATCAGGGAATAATAATAAAATTGACTCTTCCTGATCAATCCCTGTTAAATAAAAAAAATCCGAGTTTTGTCTGAAAGGAAATGTTTGATCACCACTTCGTAAGTATTGGTCGTTAGAATTAAACAAAGCTATTGCGTTGACTTTCAGCTTACTTATAAAATTCTCACGATTACCACTAAACAATATCGAATTAATTGGGTTGTATCTCATACAGATAATAAAATTAATAAAAGATAAACCTTTTTTAATTTGTTATGTTTAGCAGAATATGATAGGAATGGTATTTGACAATTATTTGGTGATATCAAACTTATAATTAATTTTGTGAAAAATTACGCAATTAAAATTGTTAACCTTAAAAAAAACAAAGCATGAATTATTCTACAATTAAAAAAGTTGTTGCCTGCTCGATGGTAACCTTGGCAGGTTTAGCTGCCTCGGCTCAAGAAGCGACCACTACAACAGCAACAACAAACTCATCTGCCACGGTATTTGGCGGTAGAGCACAGTACAGAACATGGTCACTTGGTATTAACGCTGGTATTATTACTCCAGTTGTTCCTTTTGGTACAAACGATTTCGCTGACTGGGAATCTTCTTTAGGTTACGGAGCATTTTTGAAAAAACAATTAGCCCCGTCTTTCGCCCTTAAGTTAGATTTTTCTAGAGGAGATGTTAAAGCAAATGCCGATAATAATGAAGGAAGATCTTCTATTGCTGGATTACCTGCAAGTTTTGAAACTGAAATTCATTATGCATTATCATTAAAAGGTGTTGTTAACGTTGGAACTATTGATTTCTTAAGAAGAGACAATGCAATTAACTTCTTCGTACAAGGTGGTGCTGGTTTAGCTAAATACAAACCATATCCTCAGGCTCCTAACACAGACGATCAAACTGTTCGTGAGTTATTTATTCCTGTTGGAGCTGGTGTTAACTTCAAGTTAAGCAACAGAGTAGCATTAAACTTAGGTTACGATGCTAATTTCTTAGATGCTGACAACTTAGATGGAAGATGGAGAAACGGTGCATCAAACAAAGACAAATGGTCTTATGGTTATGCAGGTCTTGAGTTTTCTCTTGGAAGCTCTGCTAAGCCTAGCTTAGAGTGGACTAACCCACTTGCTTTAATGTATGATGAATTAAAAGATCCAACTCTTCGTCAGGAAGTTGAAGCTTTAAAAACTCGTGTAAGCACTTTAGAAGGTACTGTTAATCAACTTTCAGCTGATGCTGATGGTGATGGTGTAGCTGACAAATTTGACAGATGCCCAGGAACTCCTGCAGGTACTGTTGTTGATGGTTCTGGTTGCCCTTTAACTCACCCTGAAGCGTCTTCATTAGGTGCTGGCATGTCTAGCGGTTCAACTATCCAGTTTGAATTCGATAGTTCAGTTTTGAAAACTTCTTCTTACCCAGTGTTAGATGCAGTTTCAGCTGACTTAAAAGCAGGTTCAGGTAAAGCAGCTTTAGAAGGACACGCTTCTGCTGAAGGAACTGATTCTTACAACATGAATCTTTCAAGAGACAGAGCTAATTCAGTTAAAACTTACTTAGTAAACTCTGGTGTTGATGCTAACCGTTTAAGTGTTAAAGCTTTCGGAGAAAGTCGCCCGGTAGCTTCTAACGAAACTGAAGAAGGTCGCATGCAAAACCGTCGTGTTGAAATTAAAAAATAAGATAATTTAGTATTAAGCTATTATCTCCGAGAGGGCTTCCAAAAAGAAGCCCTCTTTTTTTATATTTGTTTATGTACTTTTTTAGAAAGAAAGATCCTAATCGCCCGGAAAATTTTAATTTAAAGGTGATGCATTTCATCAATGCTACAGCTATAATAATCTTCCTTGGAGGAATAATCTACAAGTTAATTGACTGGCTCTCCTAACCTCATACAGATACCCTTTATGAAAAAAATAATTAATACTAATAAAGCTCCAGCACCAATTGGTCCGTACAATCATGCTGTTCTAGTAAATGACGTTTTATATATTTCCGGGCAGATTGCAATCAATCCATC
Organism: Sphingobacteriaceae bacterium; assembly: GCA_031382725.1. Lineage (GTDB taxonomy): Bacteria > Bacteroidota > Bacteroidia > Sphingobacteriales > Sphingobacteriaceae > Paradesertivirga. The sequence continues at coordinate 7,660 of JANMZB010000054.1, forward strand.
TACCGGCGAATTAGTTATAAATGATCTGAAAGACGAAACTCATCAAGTGATGAAAAACCTGGAAGCTATTTTATTGGAAGCAGGTTTATCATTTCACAATATAGTTAAGACTACTATTTTCCTCTCAAATATGTCTTTATTCCCCTCTGTGAATGAAATTTATGGCTCTTATTTTTCTTCAGATTATCCTGCAAGAGAAACTGTAGCTGTGGCTGGGCTTCCCAAAGGTGTTAATGTCGAGATATCGGCTATAGCTTATCTGGATTGACCGTTCAGCAAAGCCGATTTAAATACTTTCTTTCGGCTCTATCTGCTGCCATTATCTGGGGATTTTTTGCTATTCCCTTACGGGAATTAAAGGCTTATCCTGCTGAACAAATTTTATATTCTAGAATATTGTTTTCCCTAGGTTTAACCTTGGTGTTACTGCTTGTATTTAAAAAGCAAAGCATTAAAAGAGATCTTTCAAACATAAAAGCTCTTCCTACAAGTGAGAAAAAGAAATTTATACTTTATACACTCCTTGCCGGGATTTGCATTACTGTTAACTGGTATTCTTTTATCTATGTTATAAATAACGTAAGCTTAAAATCCTCCGCTTTTGCTTATATGGTATGTCCATTAATCACCGCACTTGGCGGATTTACTTTGTTAAAAGAAAGTGCAACTATTTACAAGGTGATGGGTATTTTATTGGCGCTTTGCAGTATTTTAATACTCGCCAGAGGATCATTCAATGATGTAATATGGTCAATATTTATTGCAACATTTTATGCTGCTTATCTTCTTATTCAAAGGGTTACGTTTCAGATTGATAAGCTGTTTTTGTTAGGGCTTCAGCTAATAATTGCTGCGATGATTATAACCCCGCTATTTTTTCTTAATCATTCTACTATTCCATTTGAAATATCCTTTTGGATTAATATCTCTATTATCGCATTATTCTTCACCATTATCCCACTTGTGCTAAGTCTGTATGCTCTGGTTGGTTTAGATTCGTCAACAATGGGAATTATTATCTATATAAATCCAATAGTATCGTTTACGGTAGCATTTATGTATTTCAACGAAACAGTATCAGGCATTCAGGCTTTTGCTTACTTTTTGCTTTTTATCGCTGTAATAATATTCAACTGGCAATTTATTAAGGAGTTATATAAAGGAGCTAAATGAAATCTTTGATTTTTAATTGATGGTGCTTTTCAAGCTTTTGAAGCAAACGTATTAATTGTGATTTCTCAGCTTCATTAAGATTTCCGGTCACGGTTCGACTGGCATCTCTAATTTTATCCATATTAATATCTAGTGCGTCTTTCCCTTGTTTGGTAATTGAAACATACTTGCTTCTTTTATCTAAATCATTAAGTTTTTCAGAAATAAATCCGGCAGACAAGAGTCTGTTTATGATTTGTATTCCAGTGGATTTTTCCTGAATATTCATATCAACAAGTTGCTTTTTGGTCATATCACCGTGGTGGAGAAGATTCAAGAGAAAAATCATCTCGTCGAGTGTTGAAAATGGTGTTTTATCGATTGCCTGCTTTCCATATATTTTAGCATAACGATATAGATGAACTATAGATGTGTTAATAATGCTTTCGGCAGACCTACCATTCTTCTTGCCTTCCCAATCCAAATTATCTTGAGTATCGTAACTAGAAGAAAGTTTGTTATTCAACCAATTTGAAAAGTTATTGATAGATGATTCACCGATTAATTCTTTTTCGAATTCCTCTGTGAGAGCAACCAGTTCACGGTATAGTGAGTAACTCATATTTGCATTTTTTTGTAAAATTAGAGCTTTTAAGTTCTATTATCAGAATTAAATGTTCTAATTTGTTTTGATAAACTTATATTTAATATATTAGTTATAATACCATCTATGAATACGATCGCTAAATTTGATTCATTCGCCTCAAGGTGTAGTCAAACTATCACCAAAGAATACAGTACCTCATTTTACTCTGCGATTCAATTATTAGACGCTGAAATAAGAAAACCCATATATGCAATTTATGGTATGGTTCGATTGGCTGATGAAATAGTTGATACATTTCATGACTATGATAAAGATACGTTACTTTCTGATTTTAAAGAAGATACGTTTAAAGCAATAAGAGATAAGATAAGTCTGAATCCAATTTTGGAGACTTTTCAAATAGTGGTCAATAAATATAATATCGAACATGAATTAATAAATTCCTTTTTCGACAGCATGCGGCAGGATTTGATCAAAACAGATTATTTGAACGAACCGGAACTTAATAATTACGTGTACGGATCTGCAGAAGTTGTTGGGTTAATGTGCTTACAAGTTTTTTGCAATGGGAACCGAAAAACTTACGATTCGTTAAAAAAATACGCTCAAGCTTTAGGATCAGCCTTTCAAAAAGTAAATTTCTTGCGCGATCTTCAATCAGATGTAGATGACTTAAACCGCTTTTACTTTCCAGGATTTAAGGGTGCTACCTTTAATGATAGTTTAAAACAGAAAATAGAAAAAGATATCCAGGAAGATTTCCGGATGGGTTTTGAAGGTATTAAGCGTCTTCCGCTTAATTGCCGTTTTGGAGTATATGTTGCTTATCGATATTACATGGCTTTATTTAAAAAGCTAAAAAGAACTACATCAGAAACTATCCTTGAAAAAAGAGTTCGCATTCCAAATCACATAAAAATGGTTATCGTTTTTAAAGCCGGATTGCGCAGCCAACTAAATCTCATCTAATGCAGCCATCGTTCGTAATTTTAGTAGATCGTGAAGACCAACAGGTTGGTGTGATGGAGAAAATGCTTGCACATCGAAAGGGCCTGCTACACCGTGCATTCTCAGTGTTCATTGTAAACGATAAAATGGAGATGCTTTTGCAAAGAAGAGCTTTATCTAAGTACCATTCGCCGGGATTGTGGACCAACGCCTGTTGCAGCCATCCGGCACCGAATGAAGAAACTTTAGATGCAGCTAACAGAAGATTACACGAGGAAATGGGGTTTAATTGCAAATTGGATGAAATAAGCTCATTTTCTTACAAATCCATTTTTGATAACGGACTTACAGAACACGAGTTCGATCATGTTTTTCTAGGAACTTATAACGGTCCGGTTATACCGGAAGCCGAGGAAGTAGAAGAGTTTAAGTGGCTTTCGTTTAAGGAATTAGATGAAATGCTTCACTACAATAAAGATCAATTTACTACCTGGTTTCATTTGGCATATCCACTTGTGAAAAATTGGATGGAAAAATCTTTGGCTTAAGACAAAAGTTCTAATCCTTTATTTATCCTGCCGATCGTTTCATCTTTTCCCAAAATAGAAGCTATTTCAAAAACTGCTGGTCCAAACTTTCCGCCCACAAGCATAATTCGAAAGGGAAGCATTACATCTCCAACCTTTAAACCCTTTTCATCAGCTAAAGCTTTAAAAGAAACTTCAAGATTTGTAGCTGAGTGATCTGTTATTGCATTTACAATTTCGCTGTAAGCGAGAAAAAAAGATCCTTTTTCGGCTGTCCATTTCGGTTGAACTGAAGCAATGTCGAACTCTTTAGGCTGGCGGAAGAAATAACCTGCCTGCTGGATAAAATCCGGCAGCAAAGTACATCTGTCTTTAACCAGATCGATAACCGTGGGGAGTTTGCCATTTTCAGGACTGATTTCGATGTTATCAAGTTTCAGCACTTCCATAACCTTCAGCTTTAAGCTTTCAGCTTCAACCTTTTTAATCCATTCCGCATTGTACCACTTAGCCTTTTCGAAATCAAATTTAGCTCCCGACTTATTCACCCGTTCAAGAGAAAATTTTGTAATCAATTCCTGTATTGAGAAAATCTCCTGATCGCTTCCATCATTCCAGCCAAGCATGCCAAGAAGATTAATGAATGCCTCCGGGAGAAATCCAATTTCACGAAATCCCAGCGTTAGTTCATTGTTTTTCGGATCCGTCCAATTCATAGCATAAACCGGGAAACCTAAGCGAGCTCCATCGCGCTTACTTAATTTTCCATGTCCATCAGGCTTTAAAATTAATGGTAAGTGAGCCCATTTCGGCATTGCATCTTCCCATCCTAAATATTTCCAAAGTAAAATATGCACTGGTGCAGATGGCAGCCATTCTTCACCCCTGAAAGCATGTGTTATCTTCATTAAATAATCGTCAACCACTAC
>JANMZB010000056.1:0-1039 GCA_031382725.1 Sphingobacteriaceae bacterium
AAAGTTTTACATCGTAATCGGATAATTTTATTTCAATATAGTTAAGAAGGTAAGTAGGTTCAGTTTGTGAACGTACCAAATGAATTTTATGTACCAAAGAAACTTCCTTTTCAATATGATTTATGGAATTTACAAAATATAAAGCCTGGATATCGTGCCTGTCAAGTATTGGTTTAGCCAGTTCATATTGTTCCTTAAGTCCGTCATCAAAGGTTATCAGAATATAATTATCATCAGCATTTAAGATGGTATCGATGTTTTCGGTCAAATAATCGGGAGAAATGAATTTACCCGTCGATTTCAATAAAGTAATCTGATTTTCAAAAGCATCGGGCGTAACCCCAAAAATACTTGGAAAAGGCGCACTAAAATCTTCCCTGATGTAGTGGTAATTACTAACTGTTAGCATGATACAAATTAATATGTTTATGATAGCGTTATTCAAATTTTAAGTTATAATCTAATATATAAGCTCCTATCCCCTACACTGTCTGTAATTACTATTCCTATTTTTTTCATTTTAAATTCCAAAATAATCGTTTTATTATTTTTTTAATTTGCTTTTTGCTTTTGTTGAAGAAATACTTTACATCAACTAAAAACGCATAAATGAAACCTTTTATATATAAGCTAAAATATCTTTTTTCTGTTTTAAACTTCTTGTCATCAAAACTAATCCATCTTTCTGGAAAATAATCAGAATCATCATTTTGCTTTGCAAATTCACCCCTGAAATTTTTGACTGGCCTTATAATTTTTGATCCCTCTTTTTCTCCCAACCAGGCAATCCACCATGAAAAAGTAGAATTGCTAATTATAAAATCATCAAATTTAGAACCCAGCGCCAATTGTTCGATTGCTGTTAATTGTTCTAAAAAAAAGCTATTCTTTAAAAACGAAAAATGATATTTACAATACCCGATGTCATCGCTGGTGAATATCAGATTTCTTTCTTCCCAATCCGGGAAATTTTTAAGCAACGCTTTTAAATAATACAAATACGATAACTGAAAATAAAAAGGATGATTTACAAAATCGC
>JANMZB010000060.1:0-1398 GCA_031382725.1 Sphingobacteriaceae bacterium
GAAACCCTTACATCGTCGACAACTAGTATCTCATAGGTGACCTTCCCTTTTACCAGTGATATTCCTTTACCTGCTTATCTATCCGATCACGGTAACGATTACATTCTATTCTGGACCCCCTCACTTTTCAACCAAACTTGGTCTTTGTATCTACCACAATAGAAGCCAAATGTCAAAACTAAATCTCCGCTCATGTCGTACATGACGAGGAGAGGACACACGAGCGAACGTAGCATGTACAATAATTTTCTATAGTAAATAGTTTTTTAATACTCCCAAGCTTCTGCTGCATAATAATCTCTACGACACACCAGTACTCAATTGGGTAACTTTTACTTACCTCAACACTGTTACGCAACAAATTTACGAGGGAACCACTGGTACAGGTGGAATCTCAATAAAATTCTGATTCCAACAGTACCAGTAGAATTTTTCAAAAATTTGTCCTTGAGATGTAGCGGATGTAACGAAAGTTGAGTACTGGTATAAGTAGCATTCTACTGAAGCCGAAAACTCAAAACTTTACTTACCTCTAGACTGTTACGCAATAGTATGACGTGGGAACTACCGGTACAGCTTGAATCGGAATACAATTCTGAGCCGACCTGTACCAGTAAAATCCTGGTCTGAACATTGGGTAACAGTTTAGAGGTCATTTTGTTAAGTACTACCACATACGTAGGATTGTACAGCGGCAATATTGTATTGCTATCCAATGATAGGACGTGGGAACTACTGGTACAGCTAGAATCAGAATAAAATTCTGAATCTAGCTGTATATCTAGAATTTGATATTGAGTACGATATGATGTACTAAATGGTAAATAAAGTTTTGTACTGAATACGTAGTATTGTACAGCAGCGAGAATTATTGATTACCTACCTGGTACAATTTTTACTCTTTTTGCTGTAGAACGATATTTATGTAGTTTATACTACTGCAAAATTTACATAGCCACAGCTAGAGCTGGGGAGTCCCCTAATTAAAAAGTAAGAGAGTGTCCGATGAAAAAGCCGTTAGCGGTCAGTTTGACCAAAATGCTTCTATTGTGTACAAAAGTTTTGTCGTGTCGCATTTGGCGCGTTGCCAATGAATAACACAATAAGATAATAATACGACGACGACGACAACGACGACGACGACAACATATCATTTCAGCAGCAAATACAAATAATTCTAGCACCCAAGCCCAAGAACTTTTTGGTTCTCATCATTTTTTTTCAGCGTTTTTCAAGAACGCACCAATTGTTCACATAATTTTGTTTCGTTGGAAGACAAGAGCAACAGAACATACGGTAACTATGCAGCTCCTTCTTTCTTACGTTATTACTACCTTTCTGTTCATCATCAGTCAAAATAAGTTCGTGGCAGCAGAGGATGAAGTCATTGTGAAGGAA
>JANMZB010000065.1:0-7379 GCA_031382725.1 Sphingobacteriaceae bacterium
ATGCAGGTCTTTGCTCTGATAATGTTGGCTTTTGATTCTTATCCTGAACCTCAACCGTAATAGTTTTCTCCTGCTTTACAATAATCTTCTTGTTGTTATTCCAGCGCACCCAGATTTTCTCAAGGCAGCGTTTGGTGTATAACGGAAAATCACCTTGTTGCATCCAGGAGTAATAACTTGGCTCGGCGGTAAAAACCTCTTCTACGCATTTTCCTTTATGCTTTCCGAAGTTGAATACTTCAATTCCATCTTCATTAAAAACCAATCTTCCCGCAAAATCAACCGGTCTGCTTAAATTGGTAAACTGATGGAGTGCGGCAACATCATTCTGAACCGGCTTCGATTTATTACCTTTCCGATCTTCCCATTCAGTATCCTGATACTTTTCTAATTGAGCCAGCAAAACTTCATAAGTTGCCCTGATATCCGCTTCCGCAGAATGCGCATTCTCTATTTTTTTTCCACAGTAAAATTGATAAGCCGCCTTTAATGTGCGTTGTTCCATTTGATGGAAGATGTTTTGAACATCTACAAATCGTCTGGTTTCTAAATCAAATTCAACCTGAGCACGAAGAAACTCTTCCATTAACAAAGGAATATCGAACTTATTCGAATTATACCCGGCCAAATCAGCATCGCCGATAAAATCGGCCAATTCCTGGGCTACATCTTTAAAAGTTGGAGCATCTTTAACATCTTCATCAAAAATATTATGAATCGTAGACGTTTCAGCAGGAATAGGCATTTGAGGATTTATTCGCATGCATTTAACTTCCTGCATACCATCAACAAGCACTTTCAAAATAGCAATTTCCACTATTCTGTCCGAACCCAGGTTTAAGCCGGTAGCTTCAAGATCAAAAAATGCAATCGGACGAGTAAGATTAAGTTCCATATTGAACAAAGGTGGGAAAAAGCTTTTGAAACAAGATTAAAAATCCATCAGGAAAAGATCAATATTCCTAAAAGAATTCCGGTTACCATGATTACGTATAATAGGATTTCCGTAGATGCGAATCGCTTGTATTTTGTCCAAAAGGAATAATCCGGTTTCGGTTTAGACATAATTTTATTGGCTGGATATAGACAAGGAAGACTTCACACTTCCACCACGCGAAAAATATTTATAATACCAGGGATCTTTCAAGTTGCTTACAATTACACCCTTACTGGTAGACACATGAACAAACCTATTATTCAAAAGATATACTCCAACATGACTAAATCGTTTACCGTTAAAGTCAAAAAAAACCAGATCGCCCTCGTGTAAATCCTCCTCAAACTTCCTTTTTACATTTTCGGCCATTTGCATAGCTGTTCGAGGTAAAGCGGATTTAAACACTTCTTTCTCAAGTAAAGCCGTAAACCCCGAGCAATCAATCCCTCCTTTATCATTACCGCCCGTTACATGGCTTACACCCATCCAGTCGTCAATAAATTTATAGAGCTTTTCATTTTTGATTTCTCTTTCAGAAACATCCAGCACGGCTGCATATCGTTCTTTAAGGCTGCCTCGAAATTCTTTATTTCTTGCCGCGGAAGAATCGGTAATGATCTTGATGCTTTTGCAGGATGCCCCGAGCAAAGCGACTAAAACAATCAAAATATAACTAAGTGCTTTTCTATTCAAAAACCCCATCTAATCAATATCACAAATTTGCTAATGAAAATCGCGCAAAGTTTTTAACACCAGTTGAAAACCGATATGGGGTTTAAGCCTTCAAAACCCTTTGAATCTCATCAAGCTTCATCAGCGCCTCAACCGGTGTTAGTGTATTCACATCGAGGTTATTAAGCAGATCACGTATTTTAACCAAAACCGGATCATCAATTGAAAACATCTGCAATTGATAAGCCTGCTGCTGCACTTTTTTGATACTGTCTTTAATATGCTCACCACCCGTACGCTCCTGTTCAAGCCGTTTTAAGATCTCGTTAGCACGATTAATAAGCTTTGGAGGCATTCCCGCCATCTTCGCAACATGAATTCCGAAACTATGCTCACTTCCGCCAGGCACCAGCTTTCTTAAAAAGATCACCTTATTGCCAACCTCTTTAACGGATACATTGAAATTTTTGATCCGGTTAAAAGAATTGCTCAGCTCATTTAATTCATGGTAATGGGTGGCAAATAAGGTTTTCGCTTTCGCGGATGGATTAGTGTGCAAAAACTCTGCAATGGCCCAAGCGATTGAAATCCCATCATAAGTTGAGGTTCCGCGACCAATCTCATCGAGTAGAATTAAGCTTTTATCCGATAGATTATTAAGGATACTGGCCGTTTCGTTCATCTCCACCATAAAGGTCGATTCGCCGGATGATAAATTATCCGAAGCTCCAACACGGGTGAAAATTTTATCCACCAAACCAATTTTCGCTTCTTTAGCCGGAACGAAACATCCCATTTGGGCCATCAAAACAATTAATCCAGTCTGCCTCAACAAAGCTGATTTTCCCGACATATTCGGCCCCGTAATGATAATTATTTGCTGGCTATCACTATCCAGAAATACATCGTTGGTAATGTAAGCCTCTCCTACCGGTAGCTTTTGCTCGATTACAGGGTGACGACCGCCCTTTATATCAATGATATTTCCGGAATCTAAAAGCGGTTTTACGTAATAGTTTTTGATAGCCAATGTAGCAAAGCATAGCAAAACGTCTAGCTGCGCAATGAGTTGCGCATTTAACTGAATGGGTTTGATATATTCAGAAAGTGCTAATACCAATTCACTATAGAGCCTGTTTTCAATTACATGAATCTTTTCTTCAGCACCTAAAATCTGCTCCTCGTAATCTTTTAGTTCCGGAGTAATATATCGTTCGGCGTTTACAAGAGTTTGTTTTCTAATCCAACTCGACGGAACCTTATCTTTATGAGAATTGGTAACCTCCAAATAATATCCAAAAACATTATTAAAGGCAACTTTTAATGACGGTATCCCGGTAGCCTCTGCTTCCCGCTTCTGGATTTCCACCAAATATCCCTTCCCACCAAAAGCAATCTTTCTTAACCGATCAAGCTCCTCATCAACACCTTCAGCAATCACGCCACCTTTTACAACCAACACCGGAGGTTCCGAACTTAACTCACGTTCTATCTTCTCGCGCATTAAAACGCATGCGTTCAACTGTTCTGCAATAGTTTTTAACGAAAGACTCTCGGCCTCAGCACAAAGCTTTTTTATTATTTCTATTGAAGTTAAGGCGCGCTTTAGCTGGCACACTTCGCGTGGATTTGCCTTTAACAAACCGATTTTAGAAATTAATCTTTCAAGGTCACCGATCTGCTTAATTTCATAGAGAAGCGCTCCACGCAACTCTTCTTCCCTAACCAGATATTCAACCACATTCAAGCGATCCTCAATCGGCTTTTTCTCCTTTAAAGGCATTACAATCCATCGCCTTAACATTCTGGCGCCCATTGGCGAACAGGTTTGATCGAGAACATCTACCAGCGTCACAGCATTTTCGTTAGCCGAACCAACTAGCTCCAGGTTACGAACGGTAAACCGATCCAGCCACATATAACGGTCTTCCTCAATTCTCGAAATAGACGAAATATGTTGAAGATTACGATGTTCCGTTTCATTCAAATAATGCAGCGCAACCCCGGCAGCTGTAATGGCCAGCGGCAATCGGTCGATACCGAAGCCTTTAAGTGATTTGACTTCAAAATGTTTAAGGAGTGATTCGGTGGCGTAATCACCGGTATACGGCCATTCATCTAAGCTATAGGTATAAAACCGATCACCAAAACTGTCGATAAAATCTCTGTTCCGGCTTTTCGGAAAAATTACTTCACTCGGTTTAAAACCTTGTAAAAGCTTATCTATATAATCATGATTGCCCTGCGCTACCAGGAATTCTCCGGTCGAAATATCTAAAAATGCTATTCCAATATGTGTCTTATCGAAGAATAGAGATGCAAGGTAATTATTGGACTTTTGCTGAAGAATGCTGTCGCTATACGATACGCCCGGTGTAACCAATTCTGTAACGCCACGCTTCACGATAGTCTTTGTCGTTTTTGGATCTTCCAGCTGATCGCAAATAGCTACCCGCTGTCCTGCACGAACCAGTTTCGGTAAATAAGTATCCAGCGAATGGTGCGGAAATCCGGCCAGCTCTATATGCGATGCAGATCCATTTGCCCGCTTCGTAAGGGTTATCCCTAAAATGCCGGCAGCCTTAATCGCATCCTCGCCAAACGTTTCGTAAAAATCGCCAACCCTAAACAGCAATAAAGCACCGGGATATTTGGTCTTTATACTATTGTACTGCTGCATTAACGGCGTTTCTTTCGACTCGCCCTTTTCTTTGATATTACTCTTGGTCAACTTATTTCGTAAAGCTGTAAAGTTAAATGATTGCGGAGTTTTTGGGTAAGGTTGTTTATAACTAAGGCGGTGTGCAAAACGAGTTTCAATTATTTTGAAAACACCTGTCGTCTTTGTGGAGAATAGGGCCCCGCTTTCTGTTCCAAATCCTCATTACGCAGCCTGAAAAAGGCAGCTTCATTCCGGGTTTTCCACTTCAATCGGGTTTGAAAAGGAAATATATACCCAGTTGGCAGTTTTTCACAATAGTGATCGGATGACTCAGATTCATCCGATCACTTAGCACATCATTAGTTCTTAATAAGGCGACGGACTAATACACGTCCAGCCGCCATCAACAATAATCGTTTGCCCGGTGATGTGCTTTGCCTTATCCGAAACTAAAAACAATGCCGTATTAGCTATATCTGTTACATAAGCCGGTCGACCCATTGGGGTTAACCGCGACCAGGTTCCAACATAATCCGATCCATCTTCCAGTGTTCTTTCTGTTAATGTAGCGCCAGGCGCAATGGTATTTACATTTATTTTATATTGTGAAAGTTCGATAACCAAGTTTTTAGCCAGCATTTCTAAAGCCGCTTTACTCATTCCATATGCCGCCAAGTCTTTATGAGCCTGATGACCGGTTACAGAGGAAGTGAACAACAAAGATCCCCCTTCCGCCTGCTTTTTCATTTGGTTAGAAGCGGCCTGAGCTAAAAAGAATGTTCCGCCCAAGTTTACTTTCATCACCTTAAAAAAAGCTTCAGGTGAATAGCTAAAAAAATCCCCGAACAAAGTAATTCCTGCATTAGCAATCACAATATCCAATTGTCCGAATTGAGATACAGCTTTGTCAACCATTTCCTGGATAAAAACTGTATCGCTGCAATCTCCCGGCATAGCAATACAAGACACATCGCCTTCTTGCTTAATCTTTTTTACGGCATCGTTGGCCAGGTTGTGATCTAAGTCGTTTAGAATTACATGAGCTCCTTCTTTCGCAAGATCATTGCAAATTTCAAATCCTATCCCCTGCCCCGCACCGGTTACAATTGCTACTTTGTTTTTAAAAGACATCGCGTGCTTATGTTATTTATGAAATATCGACCAATGACCAATGACCAATGACTAACAACTAATGACTAATGACTAATAATTAATGCGAATCTCTTGTTACCTTACTACCCGATCCACCTTTTAAAAAATCCATATCGGCTCCAAGGTGCGCCTGTTCTACATGTGTTTGATAAAGATGGGTATATCCACGCTCTTGTACGGGCTCGGTCAATTTCCAGGCCGCTTTGCGTTTAAATAATTCATCATCGGAAACCTCAAGCTGCAATTTTCGATTTTCTACATCCAATGTAATTAAGTCACCATTCTGAACCAGTGCCAACGGGCCTCCAACTGCTGCTTCGGGGGATACGTGAAGCACTACGGTTCCAAAACCGGTACCGCTCATTCTTCCGTCAGAAATACGAACCATATCAGTAACGCCAAGCGTTAATAATTTAGTTGGAAGAGCCATATTACCAACTTCAGCCATACCCGGATAACCCTTCGGGCCAACATTTTTCAATACCATAATACTGTCCGAATCAATTTCAAGATCCGGATTTTCAATACGGGCATGATAATCTTCAATGTTCTCAAATACTACCGCTTTACCCGAATGTTGCAATAAGGAAGCACTAGCCGCTGAGGGTTTTATTACGGCTCCATTAGGCGCCAGATTTCCTTTAACAACTACAATGCCCGAATTAGCTTTGAAGGGATCCTCCATTGTACTTATGATATCGCTATTATATATTTCAGCGGAAGCACAATTCTCGCCCATGGTAAGTCCATTCACAGTAATCGCATCCTGATGAATTATAGAGGCCATTTCTTTAATCACCGCTGGTAAACCTCCGGAGTAATAAAGGTCTTCCATATAATGAGCACCCGACGGTTGGATATTCGCAAGTAATGGTATGCCCTGGGAGTACTTATCAAAATCATCAAGATTTAATTCGACACCAATTCGTCCGGCAATAGCCAGTAAATGAATTACAAAATTGGTTGAACCCCCAATTGCAGCATTAACCTTTATGGCGTTTTCAAAAGCTTTGCGGGTAAGAATCTTTGAAAGAGTTAAATCTTCCTTTACCATTTCTACTATGCGTCGCCCTGAAAGTTGAGATAGCACTTTCCGACGTGCGTCTGCAGCAGGAATCGAAGCATTGTTAGGTAGTGAAAGACCCAAAGCTTCCACCATGGTAGCCATGGTGGAAGCGGTACCCATAACGGCACAATGTCCTTGTGTACGAGCCATACAAGCTTCGGCTTCTACAAATTCCTCTGAGGAGATTTGTCCGAGTTTATGTGCTACATTAAACCGCCAAACATCTGAGGTGCCAATATCTTTTCCTTTCCAATGCCCTTTCAACATCGGTCCGCCGGAAATAACCAGCGTGGGAATATCAACGCTACAGGCACCCATTACTAATGAGGGTGTAGTTTTATCACAGCCGCATAAGAGCACAACGCCGTCAATTGGATTAGCACGAATTGACTCTTCTACATCCATGCTTACCAAATTTCTGTAAAGCATGGCAGTTGGTTTGATAAGTGTTTCGCCCAAAGACATTACAGGAAACTCAACCGGGAAACCACCTGCTTCTAATACGCCTTTTTTTACCGCCTCAGCCAAATCGCGAAAGTGAGCATTGCATGGAGTTAATTCGCTCCAGGTGTTACAAATCCCTATTACCGGTTTACCCTCAAACATATCGGGAGGTATGCCTTGATTCTTCATCCAGGCACGATATATGAAACCATCTTTGCCCTTGCGGCCAAACCAGTTTTTACTTCTTAATTCTTTTTCCTGCATTTTATTAGTACAATTCGATTTTTCACTGATTCGATAATATCCTTAACAGCAATAGCTATCAATTATTTAGATTTCTTAAAGAGGTAATAAAACTAAATAATGGTTTATAATTTATTGAACAGACAAATAACAATAATTTTACAACCTAAACAACAAAAGGAGAGTCGCCTCTCCTTTTGTTG
>JANMZB010000089.1:0-1124 GCA_031382725.1 Sphingobacteriaceae bacterium
ATGTGGCGCAGGTGGTGGTCGATCGGTGACGGGTTCACCCACTCGGTCGATAATGAAGGGATCGAAAGCTGCCGTGGTTTCTTCGGGTGTTGCGTTTCCCGGTAGAGTGCTGATCGCGTGTGACAGAGAACGGAGCATGGACACATTAACGGTTTGTCTGGCTTGTTCGATGGCAGCGATTGGCGCAGCAAATGAAACTGGGGCAGGAGTGGCAGTCGGTGCAGCGATGCGTGCAGTCGTCGGAGCGGGGGACCGTGCTGCGCTTGGCGGTTGCGGGCGCCAAGAAGGGACCCGCCGACGAAGTGGGCCGGGTTCCATAGAACCGGAGACCGGACTTGGGGGTCCTCCCAGGGTAATCGTGTGACGGACTGGTGTGGCGGAAGGATGGGTAACAATAGGGGGGGGCGTAGCGGGAGCAGTCGGAGTAGTTGCTGGGACAGCAAAGTCGTGCGGAAAGATAGGAGTATCAAGAGCTGGGGAAGGGACATCGGTCGCCTCGGTCAAAACAGATACGATGGTGTTGTCGGTGTGAGTAGTGTGATCAACAGCAGCTGGTTTGGTATCGTCGTCAGCCGCTGTGACATGGACGGCTGCTACGGTAACAGCGTGAGCGACACTACCAGGGACGGTGACGGCACCAACTGTTTGACGTCGCATATCAGCCTGACGTTTCTTTTCCGCTCGGAGTTGGGTGACTTGTGACTTTTCGGCGTCGGTTAACTGATTCCATTCGGCCGGTTCGTAGTGTCCGTCACGAACACGAGGCTGATTCTTCTTTGGACGCTTCTTACCACGATTGGCCCCACGGCCTCCTTCACTCTTCGGAGGACGTTTTGGGCCTCCACGTTTATTATTGTTACCGTCGGATCCATCCTGCACCGCAAAGGCAGATACGTTACGCGTATCAGGGTTGCGGATGCTGTTCCTGAGGACCGAAGTTTTCAAGAACTGAGCGCAAGACTCAAAATCATTGAGTTTCTCGTGATCAGCATCGACAATCTGTTTGATTGTCGTCAGACGTGGGTCCGTAATACCCTTGATAAAGTCGTCAACCTTCTTGGATTCCGCGATTGGTTCACCGAGATAGGCGTGAATCGCATGCGCTTTCTGATGGATTTCGAGGT
>JANMZB010000100.1:0-6341 GCA_031382725.1 Sphingobacteriaceae bacterium
ATTTAGTTTGTTATTGACCTTTTTGGATCAGTAGAAACGGGTGCTATAACTATAGAAGGATTGGTGTTTATAGGTGGAGGCGGTGCTTGCGGTTGCTCTTCTTCCTTGCGTTCTTGTTCTTTTTGCTTGCCTAATATCGCCCGCAAAAATTCGCCTAAAGTATCAAAATCTTTCCGGTAAACTAAACCAATAGCACTTACATATTCCTGGCTGTTGTTAAAAATAATACGGCTATTCAGTCTGTTCGATGCTCTTGCAATTAAGCTACCATCTTTCTTAATGGCAAACTGAGCCTCTACATCTCGGGCTACTGCATTGCCGTTACTAATTACGCTGAATGAGTTTAATTTTGTGCGTGTATCAGTTACTCCACCAGTAATGGTTAACCTATTATTGAAGAGCCGGAATGTTGCGCTTGCATCATTTAGCGAGCGTACGTTCAGATCGATGGTTTTGAGGTTTAATGTTTGGGCGAGTATATTATTAAGCTTATTAAAAGTCAATTCGGTAACTGCGCTTACCATAGTTTCATTAACAGCGTTAAGTTTTAAACCAGTATTAGAAGCAAACGCACGTCGGGCGATAAAGCTAACGGCCTGTTGGGTTCGGTTGTTAATATCACTTAAATAACTTTGTAGTTCGTCTTTTATGTAAGGGTCTTGCGGGAAGTTTATATCTAATTTAATATCAGGCTTGGTTAATGCGCCGCTTAATGTCATTACCGCTTCTGCCATTACGGTTGGAGCCTGAATTTCGTCGAATCCAGCAGCTTCATAAAGAGGGCCAGTATTAGCTCTTTGCGCATAAACTGCAGTTAAGTTAATCTCAGCTTCAATTGGGTCACCAGTCCAGCGGATGGAGCCTCCCTGTCTTATTTCGAAGATTTTACTGATGTATTCCTGTGCGGTATATTGAAATTCACCGCTTGTTATTAAATAACTCCCAAACATCTGGAAATCGCCAAAGCTCGTAATGTTTAGTGTTAATGCTTCTGAGTTTCCACGACCACTTAAAATTCCTAAGTCTGTAATAATATTTACTTTAGATTTCTGGTCAACTTTTAGGTTCAGCGTCATCGCCAAACCATTAAAACTCGGAAGCTTTTTAGGGGTCAACGAAGAGTCTTTCGCTACAAAAGTGATAAAATCATTATTAGCAACCTTTGACGCCGAATTCAAAGGAATGTTGAATACGGTTCCTTCCTGAGTTTCGGCGGTGATATTAATGCGCATATTATTTGTGGGGCCCTTAAATTCAAAGGTTCCGATTCCATACGCAGTTCCGTAATATAATGGATTGTCTTTCGCTGTAGTATTAAGTGCCATAAAAGGCGATCCTGCTTCAATCCTGATATCAACTACAGGGATTTTTGGATTTTTTAAATTCACCGTGCCAAAAGCAATAGCGGTATTATCTTTTATATCGGTAATCTCCAGTTCTCCCAGATCGATCACGCTATTTTTGATTGTTACATCGTCGCTTATTCGGTAAGGTGTTTTGAGGTAATTAATCACCATCGCCGCATTTTTTAAACGAGCGTTGCCATTAATTTGAGGGTCAAGAACATTTCCGGTAACGGTTAAATGTGATGAAACCTGCCCTGTTACGTTTGAAACTAAGTGTTTAATAAAAGGTTGAAAGATAATCAGCTCCGTATTATCCATATCTACCTTCAGATTCAATGTGTTTTTACCAGCGTTGGCATTATAATCTCCGGCAATATTCATGGTTTCTTTCCCATCTTTCTGGATGTTCAAAACCATATCTACTAATTTGGTTCGATCATCGAGATTGGCAACCAAAGTCATTTCCCCGATAGGGATATTATTCATCACTAAGGAATCAACCACCAGATCTGACTCGATTTTTGGGGCTTTGGTAATTGAAGACAAACTAACATTGCCATTTAATTCTCCCGCAAGGGTGATGCCTTTAGATTGGGTAAGGGGATTAAACGTTCCTAATTTAAAATGTTTAAATCCGGCATTTAACTTATCGTCCGGATCGGTCGAAATGATTCCGTCAAGTGTGAGATACTGGTTATCGCGGAAAAGGGCGAAATCTTTGATCGCTACTTTTCCTTTATCAAAATTAAAACGAACCTGTTTAACAATACTCCAGACTTCCCTGTTAATGATTACGTCGGATGGTAGAAGACTTAAACTTGCAAAGTCACGGGTATTAAATTCAACCAATCCATTTAAATCGAGTTGATTGATGGCGTCCTTATCAGATAATTTTACGTTAAACGAAAGGCTGTCATTTTTGAAGATATTGGCAACGTTTATGTTTTTGATATAAAGGTTTTTATTGATGTCAATTCTGTCAGCCGTTAAAAAAACGTTAAGAGCATTCGATGTAGTAGATTCATCAAGAATGAAATTGTTGATTTTGAAGTTTTTGTATTCTATTAGCGAACTGGAGCCTGTTAAAGTGGCTACATTCTCCGCCGAAATAAACTTCCCTCTAAATTCTGCCCCTTCCGGGATTTTAAGAGCCGGAATATACATCACACTTATCGGCTCAAAATATTTTAAGTTGAGGGTAAAATCGAAGTTTTGAATTCCTTTATTGCCGGTTTTTACTTTTAGTGATGGGATGTATTGCTTAACAACCGAAGTGAAATAATATGGAAGCGTTTTTAAATCATACTGCCCGTTAATGCCTGCATCTAAAATGTCGGAGTTTATGGTAAGCGACCGTGAATTGCCTATTCCTTTAGCTCGCAGATAAACTGAATCTACCACGATAGAATGCTGGGGGGTAGTCATCCTGATTTTGCTTAATTGAAGCGTGCCCTGAATATTACTAAGATTATTTCCTGTAAAAGCAGTATGGAAATCGGCATCAATTTGAACAGTATCTTTACTAAAGCCCAGCTTATGAAAATTGGTATGCCTAAGCTTTGCGTTGAAATTGAAAGCAGGCAATTTTGAAGTAAAATCAATCCCGCCAAGGAAATTGAGTTTAATATTACGGTCGTTTATGTCAATCTTCCCATTAAAGAAGCTGCGGTTATATTTGCCGTTAATATTTACGTTCGAATAACGGTAGCCTTTGTAATCGAAATAAGTGATATCAGCTTTTATATCTTCCTGAATCTGTTTTAGGTTAAATCCGCGGCCAACAATGTTTGCAGAAAGAGTCGTCCGCCCTAAATCATTTCTGTTAAGGAGTTCTTTTAAGTTAAAGTCGTAAGCTTTGACCGTGCCGGAATATCTGGCTACACCGTTCAGGTTCATGCGGAGGTTGGTGTTAACCCTTCCAAGTGCGGTTTTGATATCGCCATTAACCTTAAAGTCTTTTAAGAAACCTGTAAAGTTCCCCTTAAAACTCACGTTGCCAAACTTTGCGGCTATTGCCGGAATCTGATTTGTTTTACCTGTTGCCAGCTTGATTAATCGGTCAGCATCTTTCTTATTGCTATTCATCTGAGCAAAGCGCAGATTCAAATACATTTTGTTTGCTGAAGGAAGGCCTTTTATGTCGAAATCTCCTTTTACATACGTTGCTTGTCCGGCGGAAGCCATGAAATTGCGGGCTTTAAGATCATTTACATATCCGCTTACATTTCCCTTTAACGTGACCGCCAGATTTTGAGGAAGATTGTCGGCAAAGTAAGAAAGGTCTTTAGTGTGGATACGTGTGTTTTTCAAGCGAGTATTAAGATATATCTTGCTTACAAACTGATTTAAGTCTTTAAACTTTTTGTACTTCAATAACAAATAATCTTCCAACTGACTGGTTGGCGTTTGCAAAAGCAGGTTTTTAAACACCATCTGGTTTGTGTCGATGGCGGCATGAGTGCTTAGATTTTTCAGATGAAAGCCACTTTTCTCACGGAAGTTAAGGTTCTGAATTTCGGCCTCGAATAGATGAGTTCTGGTATTGATGTCTAAAACCGTGGTACTCAAATTCCGCAAATGCAGGTCATCAAAGTTGATTCGTTTAAGAATACTTACCCGATTGAAATTTTTGTATCTGAAATCGATTTTATTGAGAACAACCTTGTCAAAACTAAGATCATATTTCTTCTTAGGCTTTTTACTTGGTTTAGTTGTTCCGGTATTAAAGTAATTTACAATAAACTGGAGGTTGGTTTTTCCGGTCTTATAAGTTTTTAGAAAGAACTTTCCATCGTCAAGCTGAATGGTGTTAACCGAAACAACGCGTTCTTTTATAGAAAAGTAGTTGAGATCGACCGTAAGTTTAGGTGTATGCAACAGGGTGTCTTTATCCAGATCCTGAATATATAAGCCTTCCAGTACAACTGATTTGAACGGCTTAACATATAACCCATCTATCGAAACGGTGGTTTTAAGCTCTTGAGAAAGGTATTTTGCAGCTCTTTTCGCAATAGCTGTTTGAACAGGTTTATACCGCAAAGAAAATAACAAGGCAGCTACCAGTAAAATTAATACTGTTAATGTCCAAAGCGTTATTTTGAGTGCTTTTTTGATAGTTTTACGGTTTAAAAGAAAACAAAAAATTTAAGATCAAGTTTTGGCAATAATACTCGGCATCGAATCCTCGTGTGATGAAACTTCAGCATCTGTATGTATAGACGGAAAAATACTATCAAATAGTATAGCTAATCAACTTGTCCATCAAAAATATGGTGGTGTGGTTCCCGAACTTGCTTCGAGAGCACATCAACAAAATATAATTCCGGTAGTGGAAGAAGCTATTGCGACTGCAAAAATAAGCAAAAAAGACGTTAACGCAGTAGCTTTTACCCGCGGGCCAGGCTTGCTGGGTTCTTTGTTAGTTGGAACGTCCTTTTCAAAAGCATTTGCATTATCCCTTTCAATTCCGCTTATTGAAGTGAATCACATGCAGGCGCATATTCTTGCCCACTTTATCGAAGATCCTAAACCTCGCTTTCCGTTTCTGTGTTTAACTGTTTCGGGCGGGCATACTCAAATAGTGTTGGTTAAATATTACTTTGACATGGAGATAGTTGGTGAAACGATGGATGACGCTGCCGGTGAAGCATTTGACAAGACAGCCAAAATTCTAAATTTACCTTATCCGGGCGGACCGCTAATCGACAAATATGCAAAGCAGGGTAATCGCTCGGCTTACTCTTTCCCCGAACCTCAAATCCCAGGATTGAATTTTAGCTTTAGTGGATTGAAAACTTCCATTTTGTATTTTGTACGGGATCAAAAAAAGCTTGACGAAAATTTTGTTGAGAATAATCTTGCCGATATCTGCGCTTCAGTCCAGCATCGAATCGTTACCATATTGCTTGCTAAATTGAAGCGTGCTTCGATCGAATACAATATTAAGGATATAGCGATTGCAGGCGGTGTATCTGCTAATTCGGGTTTAAGGGATAGTTTACAGGAAGCAGCCGAAAAGTATAACTGGAATGTATTTATCCCTTCTTTCCAATTTTGCACAGATAATGCAGCTATGATCGCGATGGCAGGTTATTATAAATTTTTAGCGAAAGATTTTGTAGGTCAGGATATTTCGCCATTAGCAAGAATGGCCTTTTAAGAATAATGGAGTGTAGTGCTCAAACCATAATTTTATGAAATCAACATCCATAATTTTTGCACTTGTAATTGTAGTGCCACTCATCATAGCCATCTATTTCATCATCTTAAAAGATAAGAAACAGGGTAAGCTGGGCTTTCTGGTTGTCAGCATCACATTTATTGTGGCGATTATTATTTCGTACTATGTGAACCGCAATAAATAATTAATGATAATTACATTTCAGATTTCTCTAGCATAATTCTTAGATTTCTCCTTTGGTCGAAATGACAAAGGGCATATTTAGACGTTTTGTACTCTCGAATTTAAGGAATATCTCAAAATGGCAAAGCTCATACTTAACGATTTGTCATCTCGAACCAAGGAGAAATCTCTTGAGCATGTATTATATTTTATTTCATTGACACAACGATAAATTATAAGCATTCATTTACATGAACAAAGCCATTATTATCGGTGCCGGAATAGCAGGAATTGCAGCTGCGATCAGACTCTCGGTAAAAGGTTTTGCGGTTAAAGTATACGAGGCGAATGCTTATCCCGGCGGTAAATTATCTCAAATTGACGTAGGTGATTATCGTTTTGATGCAGGCCCAAGTTTGTTTACCATGCCGCAGTATGTGGATGAACTATTTCTCCTTGCCGGGAAAAACCCACGCGACTTTTTTGAATATGAGCGCCTTGATGTATTATGTAATTATTTTTATGAAGACGGAACGGTAGTACATGCTTATGCAAATGAAAATGATTTTGCGAATGAGTTGACCGAAAAGCTGGGAGAGCCAACAAAAAACACCCTTCGTTTTTTACAACAAGCCGCATCTATCTACCATAAT
>JANMZB010000134.1:0-2117 GCA_031382725.1 Sphingobacteriaceae bacterium
ATCTTCTTTTTTGAAAAATACACCCTTCGCCAGGCCTTCGTCAATAATATCCTTTCCTAATAAATAGGTATCAGATTCATAATAATACTTTTTGAAATCAACTCCGAGCTTTTTATAGGTTTCCTCAAAGCCTGCATAAACCCAGGTGTTCATGGTTTTCCAAAGCTGAATTACATCCTCATTGCCGGCTTCCCATTGCTGCAGCATTTGTTGCGCTTCTTTAATTAGCGGTGCGTTTCTCTTTGCTTCTTCCTCCTCTTGCCCTGATGCCTTCAGCTCGTCGATCTGCTTTTTATATTCTTTATCAAAAATCACATAGTATTTTCCAACCAGGTGGTCACCTTTTAAGCCCGTACTTTCGGGTGTTTCTCCCTGGCCAAATTTTTTCCACGCGAGCATTGATTTACAGATGTGAATCCCTCTGTCGTTAACAAGGTTAGCTTTAATCACATCATACCCGTTTGCTGATAATATTTCGGCAACAGAATATCCCAGAAGGTTATTACGAACATGCCCCAGGTGAAGCGGTTTATTTGTATTTGGCGAAGAATATTCCACCATCACTCTCTTCCCGTTAGGTGGAAAAAAACCAAAATCATCCTGAGAAATTTGCTCTTTGTAAAGCTTATTGAGGTAAGCATCACTAAGCGACAAATTTAGGAACCCCTTAATAACATTGAATTTAGAAACATGCTCAATGTTATCAACCAAATATTGTCCAATCTCGGTTCCGGTTTGTTCGGGAGATTTTTTCGACAAGCGAGTAAGTGGAAAAGTAACTACAGTAACGTCGCCTTCAAACTCCTTGCGGGTTTCTTGCAGGCCTATTTCAGTTTCTTTTAAGTCGGTATTATAGATCGCCTTTACAGCATTCAGGGTTCCTTCGATAATAAAATCCATCGGTCAAAATTAACATTAATGAAGGAACGGTTAAAAGATATCTTGATAGAATTTAATTCCTTAAACTTTTATCTAATTGCGATGTAATTATCAATCGTAAGCTCGCTTATAAAAATCCATAACTATCTGCGTTAATTGTGTAACCAATCTCCAAATAAAAAGAATAAGCATATATTCATGAAAAAAACTCATTTTTGCCAAAATTTAATTAATGCAGAGCTACGAAGATTTTATTGACCTCAGCGTTGGCTTTCCACAAGAAGGCTTTGAAGTTATTGATGACGAATTATATTTTCATGATTTAAATCTCATGGAAATGATTGAGACATACGGCACACCGCTCCGGTTTACCTATGTGCCGTTAATCAGTAAAAAAATACAGCAAGCAAAACTTTTGTTTAAAAAAGCGATCGTAAACAACAACTATCGCGGAAGCTATAAATACTGTTATTGCACCAAAAGCTCGCATTTTAAACACGTAGTTGAAGAAGCTCTAAAGAACAATATTCACCTCGAAACTTCCTCCGCATTCGATATGCCGATGATTGATGCTCTGGAGAAAAAAGGTCTTTTAAGTAAAGAGATCACCGTGATTTGTAACGGTTTTAAAACCTATCAATACAAGCAGTATATCATCGATATGCTGCACGATGGTTTTTCGAATATCATTCCGGTTCTCGACAATAAAGAGGAGTTTAATTTATACGACGATGAACTGGATATTCCCTGCAATCTCGGTATCCGGATAGCGGCAGAAGAGCAGCCCGACTCCCAATTCTATACCTCCAGGTTAGGTATCAGAATGGAAGACATCCTCGAGTTTTATAACAACAAAATCGCCTCGAACGAAAACTTTAAAGTTGTTTTACTGCACTTTTTCATCAACTCCGGAATTTCTGATACTCCTTATTACTGGAACGAATTAGAAAAATATGTTACCCTGTATTGCAAGTTCAAGAAGATCAATCCACATCTAACCACCCTCGATATTGGCGGTGGAATGCCGTTTAAAGATTCTTTGGTATTTGATTTCGATTACGAATACATGGTAAACGAAATTGTAAAACGGATTAAAGAAATTTGCGCGGAACACGATGTTATTGAGCCGGATATTATTACCGAATTTGGCAAATATACCTGTGCTGAAGCATCAGGCAACCACAAAAAATAACTCGTTCGTAAACAAAAAAACTATAGATATAAATTTATTATGCTTT
>JANMZB010000138.1:0-2760 GCA_031382725.1 Sphingobacteriaceae bacterium
GCTCTACCAACTGAGCTATGGTACCAGCCCCTTTGGGATTGCAAATGTAGCGTCTTTTTTGGTTTTTAAAAACATTTTTTAAAATATTTCCCTTTTCAATTCAGACAGTTTTTTGCTACATTAAGCTTGGCCAATCTCAAAACAAATAAGCCATTGTAATTAGCTTAATTCAGCATGAAATGATTCAACAAGTAATTTTTCTACTCATACTTCTTACAGCAATTATATTTTTTACAAGGAATATCAGGAAAATAATTAGAAATATACGGCTGGGGCAACCTATAAATCGATCAGACAATCCTTCCCAAAGATTAAAGATCATGATGAAAGTGGCGTTCGGGCAAACTAAAATGGCAGCCAGGCCAATCCCCGCAATTCTGCATTTTTTTGTATATGCCGGATTTATCATCATAAATATCGAAGTATTTGAGATTGTTCTTGACGGTCTTTTAGGTACCCATAGAATTTTTGCCGAGCCTTTTGGATCTTTTTATACCGTTCTAATTGCTTCCTTCGAATGGCTTGCGCTGAGTGTTCTACTTGTGTGTCTTATCTTTTTAATTCGACGGAATATTATTAAAATTAAACGTTTTTTTGGACTGGAGATGACTGCCTGGCCTCGATCGGATGCCAACTATATCCTTTATTTCGAAATTATCCTGATGTCGGCTTTTCTGTTAATGAACGCTGCCGATTTTAAACTCCAACAATCAGGCACAGACAGTTACTTAAGTGCTGCGGCATTTCCATTTAGCTCTGCTATGGCCACGCTATTACCTTCCAATTTAGCTTCGCTTATCACCATCGAGCGCACCTTTTGGTGGTTTCACATTATTGGCATTTTTGCCTTTCTCAATTACCTGCCCTATTCAAAGCACTTTCACATTATCATGGCTTTTCCTAATACTTATTACTCAAAGCTTGAACCAAAAGCAGCCCTAGATAATATGCCGGTGGTAACAAATGAAGTGAAGGCTATGCTAGATCCTACTTACACTCCACTTAATATTGGATCATCAGAAAGCTTTGGAGCGAAAGACGTAAAGGATTTAACCTGGAAAAGCCTGATGGACTCCTATACCTGCACAGAATGCGGAAGATGTACATCTGAATGCCCGGCAAACATTACCGGTAAATTGCTTTCACCGCGAAAAATTGTAATGGATACCCGCGACAGGCTTACAGAAGTAGGGAATAATATTGATAAACACGGGACAGACTTTGTGGATGGAAAGACCTTGCTCGATGATTACATCACCAGAGAAGAATTGTGGGCCTGCACCACGTGCCAGGCTTGTATCAAGGCTTGCCCGGTAAACATCGATCCACTGGCTATAATAATGGATTTGAGAAGATACATTGTAATGGAAGAATCTAAAGCGCCGCCAAGCCTAAATAATATGCTTAGCAATGTTGAAAACAATGGCGCTCCCTGGAAATACGCTGCAACAGATCGCTTTAATTGGTCTAAAAACGCTTAGAAAATAATGGACTCAAACATTCCTGATAAGAAAATTACCGTTCCAACAATGGCCGATATGGCTTCCGCTGGGAAACAACCCGAAATTCTATTTTGGGTGGGCTGTGCAGGCAGCTTCGACGAACGAGCTCAACGTATAACACGTTCAATTTGTAAAATACTTGAGCATGTAGGAATTAAATACGCCGTACTTGGCAACGAAGAATCCTGCACCGGCGATCCAGCAAAAAGAGCAGGTAACGAATTTTTGTTTCAGATGCAGGCACTCAGTAATATCGAACGTTTAAATGCTTACAGTATTAAAAAGATCGTTACCGGATGCCCGCATTGTTTCAATACACTTAAAAACGAATACCCTGGCTTAGGCGGAAATTATGAGGTGATCCATCATAGTCAGTTAATACAGCAATTAATTGATGAAGGGAAACTACGCACCTCCGGCGATGAAAGCTTCAAAGGAAAGAAAATCACATTTCATGATCCCTGCTATCTGGCAAGGGGAAACAAAGTATACGTAGCACCAAGAAGAATATTAGAAGTGTTGGATGCCGATTTGGTGGAAATGAAACGCTGCAAAGCAAATGGTTTATGCTGCGGAGCGGGCGGTGCCCAATTGTTTAAAGAGCCTGAACCAGGAAAAAAAGAGATTAATAACGAACGGATTGAAGAGGTTTTAAAAACTAAAGCCAATATTGTGGCATCTGCATGCCCATTTTGCATGACCATGCTAAACGACGGAATTAAACAAGTCGAAAAAGAACAATCAATAGAAGTGCTGGATATCGCTGAGATAACCGCCAGAGCTAATGGACTTTAAACGATTAGCTTTTAATGCTTCTATTGTAAACAAATTTTATAAAACCAGGCATTAACCGAATAAATTCGCGGGCATAAATTTTAAAGTTGTTCATTGTAGGTGGCTTGTGTGTATGGCAAATATATATTCATTATTTTAATAATACAATATTTATTTAATCCTCTTTTTGAAAAAATATTAATGTTTAAACATTGAAATATTATTCTTTAGACTATCTACTTGTTCTGGTTTTATGTCAATTACCGGTAGCGATAATATTGAAGTCATAGAGTCTATATTCCCTTTTGGATCATTATACGTTTGAACTATAATATCATCTTCCGTAGTAGTAAATATTATATTTCCAGAATTTAAAGTTCCATCAAAGTCAATATCTGATAAGCGTTTAAGATTAAAAGAAAAATATTCCTGTTTACCAGAGGTAAAGTGTTTCCTTAAACGGAAGAAGCCATCTAAGGTTACC
>JANMZB010000145.1:0-1411 GCA_031382725.1 Sphingobacteriaceae bacterium
CAGTTGCGTCTTACGGTCAGGCCTTACGTCTTGAACTAGACTCTCATGCCGACACATGTTGTGCCGGCAGTAGCTGCGCGGTATTATACCATACCGGTCGTGTTGTCAATGTTTCTCCCTTCCTGGATGAGTACAGTTCAACCAAGGGAATCCCAATTGCCTCTGTTGCCACGGCGTATGACTGCCCGAAAACTGGGGCTGTGATCATACTTGTGTTCCATGAAGTGTTATATTTTGGCTCCCGACTACGACATTCACTATTGTGCCCTAATCAGATGCGGTCGTATGGTGTTGAGGTCCATGATGTCCCGACCCAGTTTCAACCCGACTCACCGCACTCCATTGTGATTCACCAGGAAGGGACACATTCCCTTCTGTTGGACATGACTGGCGTCGTCTCTTTCCTCGAATCCCGGTTGCCTACTACGGAGGAGCTACTTGACGAATCATTACTTCGTCTCTCTCTTACCTCCGACGCGGTTTGGCACCCACACTCAGAGGAGATCCAGTTAACCGAGACCAGAATAGCACGGACTGTCCATGCCGTTGGTCGCCCTACCGATGGGGAACACCTTCGAGCCGTCTGTCATATCAGTTCTTCGCATCAAACGCACACATCACCGGAGGAGTTTACAACCGACGAGCTTTCCGCTCGGCTACTCAGTTGCGTTCACATCTCTGCTGACGCGTTGCTCCCTGGCTCGGTTGGCATTTCGGCTGATAATGACACCGTGGGTGTTCACAAAATTGACACTCGCGACCGACGATCCAACATTACCAAGGAAATCCTCTCTCGGCGATGGGGTATTGGGTTAAACACCGCGAAGCGAACACTCGCTGTTACCACCCAATAGGGCCTACGCCTTACCGTTAATCCCCTTGAGCGCCGTGTCAAGACCAAACGGAACCACCTTCGGTTTCCTTCTCTTAACACACGGTTTTATACCGATACCATGTTTTCCTCCCGCACTTCGGTACGGGACAACAAGACAGCACAGATTTTTACCGATGGGAAGTATAACACATACGTTTTCCCGGGCGACTCCAAAGGGCAGGCTCCCGAGGCCCTTATGACTTTCATTCATGACGTTGGCTTCCCGAAGGATCTCACCAGTGATAATTCACGTGAGTTGGGAGCCGGTCGCAAATCGCGCTGGGCCGAAATTGTCCGGGAGTTTGGCATACGCCAGAAATTCTCCGATCCGTTTAGCCCTTGGCAGAATCGGCTGAGTCTGCCATCCGTGAACTAAAGAAGGATGTACGCCGGGCCACTGCTCGTTCGGGTTGCCCGAGGCACCTCTGGGACTACTGCTTGCAATGGGCCGCTGCCAAAGGTTGCCTTACTGCCCACAACCTGGCGTCACTTGATGGCCGTGTTCCACATGAGGTTCTCACCGGACACACCCCCGAT
>JANMZB010000147.1:0-9846 GCA_031382725.1 Sphingobacteriaceae bacterium
TTTATGGAGGTAAACCTGCCAGTACATTAATCTTCGGGCTATCAAAAACTTTTCGACCGAATAAATTCCTTTAATTTCAATTACAAGCTCTCCGTCAACAATATCAAGCATTTTAATTATCCGGTCGAAACCGATAACTCCTTCGGATACACCGGTAAAAAAGCTATCGCGATTGAGATAATCCAGCCTGTCTATATCCATTTGACCTGAAACTAACTGGTAGAGGAAATTTTTATGATACTTATTATTAAATATCTCAATGGCAAGCTCAAGTTTATTATCGAACTCCCTGTTCAGGTTGTTCATTAAAAGCGTAGAAATATGCTCGTGCGGAATCCCTTCTACAATGGTATGTTCCAAAGCATGCGAATAAGGCCCGTGCCCGATATCATGCAGTAAAATAGCTATTGTAACCGCTTCTTCTTCTTCTATAGTAATATGATGACCCTTATTTCTAAGCGTTTCGATGGCCATTCCCATCAAATGCATCACACCCAAAGCATGATGAAAACGCGTGTGCAGCGCTCCGGGATAAACCAGATGAGTCATTCCCAACTGCTTTATATTTCGCAACCGTTGAAAGTATGGATGTTCAATTAAATCGAATATTAAATTCGATGGTACTGTGATGAAGCCGTAAACGGGATCGTTAATTATTTTCTTTTTATTCAAAATAGACGGGTCGTTTGCAAAAATTGTTAATTTATCTGATACAAAAAATTACTTTTACTGTTATACCAAAGCTGACTATAAAAACAGCGTACAGATGCAGGAAACTACTATTCTTTGGGCCGATGACGAAATCGACTTACTAAAGCCTCATATCATGCTTTTAAATGAAAAAGGCTATACGGTAAAAACAGTAACCAACGGCAACGATGCTTTAGATGCATTTAAGAATGGTTTTTTTGATTTAGTTTTTCTGGACGAAAATATGCCCGGTTTAACCGGATTAGAAACACTCGCCGAAATAAAGAATATCAACCCCGATGTTCCAATCGTTTTGATCACAAAGAACGAAGAGGAATATTTGATGGAAGATGCAATCGGTTCGAAAATCGATGATTATCTGATAAAACCTGTAAACCCGCGCCAAGTCCTTCTAACAATAAAACGCTTAACTGAAAATAAGAAGCTTGTGAATCAAAAAACTTCAATGGCTTACCAGCAGGATTTCAGAACGCTTGGTATGACACTGAATGATAATTTAAGCTTCAGCGAATGGGTTGATGTTTATAAGAAACTAGTTTATTGGGAGCTTTCGCTCGAACAATTGGAAGATAATGGCATGCATGAAATTTTGACCATGCAGAAGTCGGAAGCTAACATGCAGTTTTGTAAGTTTATCGAAAAAAACTACTTAGATTGGTGTAAAAATCCTGCTTCAGGGCCGGTAACATCCGATCAATTACTTAAGAAAAAGCTGTTCCCAATTCTCGATTCGAAGACCACCTTCTTTATCCTGATAGATAACTTAAGATACGACCAGTGGAAAATGATCAATTCGATGATTACCGAACACTTCAGGCTTGAAGATGAGGATCATTACTACAGCATTTTACCAACAGCGACTCAATACGCCCGTAACGCAATATTTGCCGGACTAACGCCTTTGGAAATGGAAAAACGCTTTCCATCGATGTGGCAAAACGATGAAGATGAGGGTGGCAAAAACATGTTCGAAGAACAGTTTTTAGATGATCATATTAAGCGAAGCATAAAAAAAGATTTAAAGCACTCGTATACCAAAGTGTTAACCTTCGAACAAGGTAAAGCCGTAGTAGAAAACATCAACAACTTGTTGACCAACGAGTTGAATGTTATTGTATACAATTTCGTTGATATGCTTTCGCATGCACGTACAGATATGGCGATGATCAGGGAGTTAGCTAACGATGAAGCCGCGTATCGTTCACTTACTTTATCATGGTTTGAGCACTCGCCATTACTGGAAGCCATCAAAAAACTAGCTAATAAAAATGTGCGACTGGTAATCACTACCGATCATGGAACCATCCGCGTAAAGCATCCCAGCAAAGTTATCGGCGACAGGAATACTAATACCAATTTGAGATACAAGCAAGGAAAAAACCTGAATTATGTTTCCAAAGATGTGCTGCATATCAAAAACCCTCAGGAAGCTAACTTGCCAAAGCTTCATATGAGTTCTAGTTTCATTTTTACTAAAGAGGATATGTATTTCGTTTACCCAAACAACTACAATCACTTTGTAAATTATTACAATGAAACTTTTCAGCACGGTGGCATTTCTCTCGAAGAAATGATTGTGCCTTATGCTGTCTACAATCCTAAATAGCTTTTATCTTTGGGGATGGAATTGAAAGTTTCCGGGTTGGACCAAATCCCGCAAGCAGCGGCTAAACTTTTAGAATATTCGGAGGATTACAAAATTTTTCTTTTCTACGGAGAAATGGGTGCAGGTAAAACAACTTTCATTAAAGCTTTATGCGATGAGTTGGGGGTAACCGATACGGTTTCAAGTCCGACTTTTTCGATTGTTAACGAATATATTGGCTTGAACAAAACGGTTTATCACTTCGACTTTTACAGGATAAAAAATCAAACTGAAGCTATGGATCTTGGTTACGAAGATTATTTATACTCAGGCAATTATTGTCTGATTGAATGGCCCGAAAAAATTCCTGATTTAATCCCTGAGAAATTTATAGAACTTTACTTACAGGAAATCTCTGAGAATGAACGTTTAATTAAAATACAAAAGGTTAATTAACATTATATTATCTTTGCGTAAACCTGATTTTCGTATCTTCCCAATCAAAAATATAACGCCATGATGAGTGAACTGTCTGACATTGCAAAGCAAGCTATGATGCAGCCCCAGGAGGCAATGCTCGAGACCAAAACACGAAAAAATACCTTATACATTGGCATACCTAAAGAGTGTTCCTTCCAAGAAAACCGCATAGCATTGACGCCGCTTTCTGTAGCCGTCCTGGTAAATAACGGCCACGAAGTAGTAATTGAATCGGGCGCAGGAATGGGAGCAAACTTTTCTGACAACGATTACAGTGAGCAAGGCGCCAAAATTCAATACGATAAAAAGGAAGTTTTCAAATCAGATATCATTATCAAAATTGGTCCCCCAACACAGGAAGAAATCAAAATGATGAAGCCATTTCAGGTTCTTTTTTCTACGCTGCAAATGGGTTCGCTTAAAGCGGAATGCCTCGAGGCGATGATGAAGAAGAAGATCACTGCTTTATCATACGAATACTTGCGTGATGAGGGCGGTTCGTTAAGTGTGATCCGTTCTATGAGCGAAATTGTTGGAGCAACTTCTGTATTAATAGCCGCCGAATATTTAAGCAACGTCTTCGACGGAAAAGGATTAATGCTGGGTGGTATTACGGGTGTTCCACCTACCGAGATGGTTATTTTGGGAGCCGGCACCGTTGGAGAATATGCTGCGCGTACGGCCATCGCCCTTGGGGCGGAGGTGAAGGTTTTTGATAGTTCGATCTACCGCCTGAGAAGGCTGCAAAATAATATTGGAAGCCGTGTTTTTACTTCTGTAATCCAACCAATTGTTTTAAATAAAGCTGTTACCACCTGCGATGTGGTAATTGGTGCAATACGCGCTACTAACGGCCGTAGTCCTTGCATCGTAAACGAAGAAACGGTTAGCCACATGAAACCAAATTCTGTGGTTATCGATGTTAGTATAGATCAGGGTGGTTGTTTTGAAACATCGCGCATCACCAATCATACACATCCGGTATTCCGTAAATATGACGTAATTCATTATTGCGTACCTAATATTGCATCGAGAGTTGCCAGAACTGCCACCTATGCTTTGACCAATATTTTCACTCCCATATTGATGGATATTGGTGAAATGGGTGGTATTATGAATGTTATTTGGGAAAAATCCGGCGTTCGTAATGCGATTTATCTTTATCAGGGCCACCTTACTAATAAAGATTTAGCCGAACGTTTTAACATCCCTCCAAAAGACCTCGAACTATTAATTGTATCGAATCGATAGACAAGATTTTTAAAACACTTTCAGGCTTATTTGCCTTATAAAGGTAAAACGTGAAAGTAAACAAACCTTTTTTGAAAGATATCTGGAAGATATTGAAAGGCACTTTTAATGGGTTTATAAACGACCGCTGTTTAAAGCTTTGTGCCGCATTATCATATTACACCCTATTTTCTATTGCGCCTTTACTCTTGATGCTTATTTACGTTGCCGGTAAGATTTATGGGCAAGAGGCATTTCAAGGAAGAGTATTCGAAGAGATTAACGGCTTTATCGGACCTGAAGCGGCGTTTCAAGTACAGGAAATTATACAAAATGCTGCCATAAAAGGGGATACGCCCTGGGCAATTATTGTGGGAATTATTACGCTCTTTATTGGAGCAACAGGAGTTTTTCTTGAAATTCAGGATTCAATAAACATGATCTGGCGGGTAAAAGCTAAGCCCCAAAAGGGGTGGTTAAAAATGCTGACAAACCGTTTGTTGTCTTTTTCAATGATCGCTACGATTGGCTTTTTGCTTATTGTATCCCTCGTAATAAATGGCCTGGTTACTGCACTTAGCGATCGGTTAAAAATTTATTTTGAAGATATTACTGTTCTTCTTCTTCAGCTTTTCAACTTAGGCCTCACCTTTATCATAATCACACTACTGCTGGCAATAATTTTCCGGTTTTTACCGGATGTAAAAATTAAATGGAAGGATGTTAGAGCTGGTGCAGTCTTCACCGCGGTACTATTTATGATCGGGCGCTACATAATTGGTCTTTACATAGAAAAAGTTGGCCCTGGTTCTACCTACGGAGCGGCGGGGTCTATCATTGTGATTCTGGTTTGGGTTTATTATGCTGCCGCGATCTTGTATTTCGGAGCAGAATTTACACAGGTTTACACCGAAAAACAGGGCAGAAGAATTGAGCCGGCAACTTATGCTGTTCACATTGTTCAAACTGAAGAAGAAAAGGAAGTAAAGGTTTTACCTAAACAAAAACAGGATGAAGGCGGAACTGAAAACAAGCCCACCTGATTAAAATCTCATACCATGAAAACTATTGTACTTTTTGCTATTGGGTTTATGCTTACGCTTTATAGCTGCACCCAGGATGTGAAAACGGAATCTAAAGCCGTTGATAAAACTGATGTTTCTGAAATTTTTGACAGCTATTGGGAAGATCATTTAAAGTTTTATCCGCTTGAAGCTACACAACAAGGCGACAACCGTTATAACGGACTTCTTGTTAATGACCAAACTCAACAGTTTCGTGATTCGCTGGGTATTTTTTATCGCAAATACCTCAAAGAAGTTTCAAAGGTTGAACGTGAAGAGTTGAGTGAAAATGATAAGCTCAGCTACGATATTTTCATCTATGAGATAAACATCCGGTTATTGGGCCTGAAGACAAATCAATGGATGATACCCTTTTCTCAGTTTTCAGGATTACCTCTAATGATGGGACAGTTAGGTTCTGGAGATGGTTTTCAACCCTTTAAGACCAAAGAAGATTACAGTAACTGGATTAAAAGAATTGATGGTTTTGCCGTTTGGACCGACTCTGCAATTGTAAATTTTCGCAAGGGAATAAAAGCGGGCGTTGTGTTGCCGAAGCCGCTGGTAGAAAAAATGATACCTCAAATGGAAGCTATGGTGGTAGAAGATCCAACAAAAAGTTTATTCTATAGTCCGGTTTCAAAGTTTCCTAAAAATCTAGCTGATTCAAATAAGCTTGCCCTAACTGAGTCGTACAAACAAACAATCCTAACGAAATTGAGTCCATCTTACAAAAAGCTGGCGGTATTCTTAAAAGAAGAGTATTTACCAAAGTCGCGTTCTACTACGGGGATTAATTCGGTTGCCGGAGGGAAAGAAATGTATTCTTATCTGGTTAAATATTGGACCACAACTAATAAAACTCCCGAAGAAATTTATCAAACTGGATTGGCCGAAGTAAAGCGTATCAAAACCGAGATGGAGAAAGTTAAAAAAGAGGTCAACTTTGTCGGTGATTTGAATGCCTTTTTTGAGTACATGAAAACGGAGCCAAGATTTATGCCGTTCAAATCTCCGCAAGATATTTTAAATGCCTTCCATGGTATCCATAAAACTATGGAGCCGAAACTGCGCAGCATGTTTGGCCGTGTACCTAAAACACCGTTCGAAATTCGACAAACAGAGGCTTTCAGAGCTGCATCGGCAAGTGCAGAATATAACCAGGGTTCTCCCGATGGCAGCAGGCCAGGTATTTTTTACATCCCTATTCTTGATGCAAAGAAGTTTAACATTACCTCCGGTATGGAATCTTTGTTTTTGCATGAAGCAATTCCAGGGCATCATTACCAAATTTCACTACAACAAGAGAATAATGATCTACCTAAGTTTCGCCGATTTGCCTGGTATGGCGCTTATGGCGAGGGCTGGGCACTTTATACAGAATCGTTAGGGAAAGAACTGGGGCTGTACACCGATCCTTATCAATACATGGGGGCTTTGGGCGATGAAATGCACCGTGCTATCCGGCTGGTAGTTGATGTTGCGATGCACACGAAAGGAATGACACGTGAGCAAGCTATTAAATATATGATGGATAACGAAGCCATTACCGAGGATGGTGCTGTTGCTGAGATTGAACGTTATATGGCTATTCCCGCGCAAGCGCTTTCTTATAAAATTGGATCCTTAAAAATCAGAGAGCTTAGAAGCCGTTATGAAAATCAATTATCAAAATTTAATCTGGCAGATTTCCACGACGAGTTTTTAAAAGACGGTGTAATGCCGCTCGATGTTGTAGAACGCAAAATGGATGTTTGGGCGCAGACAAAAAAGAAGAAATAATAATCTTAAGGCCTAATTAGTTACCCTTATTTCTATCAGCATACCCAAAAACCTTTTGCAACAGCGTAGTATTTCTTGAAGAGATATTCTGACGGATTTTTAATTCTTCCTGTGCTATTTCATAAAACAATCCTTCAATAGCTTTTTGCGCCACGTAAGATGACAAGTCAGGATTAATATCAGCTGTTAAGGGAATTTGATTATACGCCGCTATAGCATCGCTCCAATATTTTGTCGCACCAACTCTACCTAAACTGGTTTGAATAACCGGTTTAAACTTTTGCATCAATTCATTAGTAGTTACGCGTTGGAAATATTGAGTGGCCGCATCGCTTTGGCGGGTTAACAAAATGTTGGTAGCATCTGCGATGGTCATCTGTTTGATGGCGTTGATAAAAATTGGCTTAGCCTCACGAGCTGCATCTTCGGCAGCACGGTTGATGCTTAGGATTACATTATCGGCCAGCTTATTTAAACCAAGTCCGCGTAGTGTACGCTCGGCCTTTAACGCCTCCGGCGGAAAGAGCAATTTGATAGCAGCATTTTCGAAAAAACCGTTTTGCTGAGATAATCGCTCCGAGCTGTAAGTGGTTCCAAACTCAAGAGCCTGTTTTAATCCCATGGAAATTTCTGCTGAAGTTGGGTTTCCTAAATTCTGACTAAGAATTTGTGCTGTTTGATTCAAAGTATCACAACTGCTGAATAGCAATCCGGTTACTAACGTAATTGTAAGTGTAGCTTTTTTCATATCTGTATCCCGGTTAACGGTTTATAAGCAATGTACATTTTAATTAGGATCAACGGGATCTTAAAAGGTTTAATAAATATGTAGCCCTTAAAAGTTTTTTACTCTTATTCGAGATAAAATTATTTATGGTATTTTACAAAAAAATACATCTATACAGTAACCTCATAGGTTTATAGTTTATAAGGCTTGAAATTTATAAAGAGAAAATCATCAGAAAAGTTTCGGGAAGAGGCTGATATGCTTATAGAATATC
Source organism: Sphingobacteriaceae bacterium (assembly GCA_031382725.1). Classification (GTDB taxonomy): domain Bacteria; phylum Bacteroidota; class Bacteroidia; order Sphingobacteriales; family Sphingobacteriaceae; genus Paradesertivirga. Next base: position 7,854 of record JANMZB010000147.1, read on the forward strand.
GCCGTAGTGGAAATCTTGAAATTCTTGGCCAGTTATACCAGCCTTATATGCCGTTGATTTATGGTCTTTGTTTGAAGTATCTAAAAGATGAAACCAGCAGCAAAGATGCCGTGATGCAAATCTTTGAAGAGCTCATCACCAAATTGAAAATTTTCGAAGTGGCTAATTTTAAAAGCTGGCTTTATACACTGGCGCGTAATCATTGCCTGATGAGCTTACGTGTTGCGAATAAACACGAGTTTGTCACGATTGATGATTACAGTATGGAAAATTCAGACTTACTGCATCAGGAAGATAACAAACTCAAAGAGGATCAGCTTAATAGTATGGAAAATTGTATGCAAAAACTACCTGAAGAACAGCGGATTTCGGTAGATTTATTTTACTTACAACAAAAGTGCTATAAAGAGATTTGTGATGCTACCGGTTTTGATATGAATAAAGTAAAAAGCTATATTCAAAATGGTAAACGGAATTTAAAAATTTGCATAGAGAAGAACAGTGGAAACGACTAATATAAACTATAACCTTATCCGGCAATACCTCGAAGGCTCGCTGGATAAAAAGTCGATGCATGATCTGGAAAAGCAGGCTTTACAAGACCCTTTTTTAGCTGATGCAATTGATGGATATGCGCAAGTAAATAGATCGTCATCGCAGCAATTAAGTTTGTTGCAAACGCAATTACATGAACGTATTGCACAGCAACAAGAGAACAAAAATGTATTTAATTATAGCTGGCAACGCTTAAGTGTAGCGGCTACTGCCGGATTATTGTTTTTAACCGCTTGCATTCTTCTCTGGATTAAGATTCAGCAAGCTGATAAACATAACGCTGCACAACCAAAACGTGTTGAGGTGACGCTAACCCCGAAAGCATCGGTCAATGCGAGTTTTGCTAAGCCTGCGGTAAGCTGGGAGGATTATAAGGGTTACTTGGACAAAAGGGCTACTGCTTCTAAAGCGCGTGTGCTTCCTGGAAAGGTAATTATATCTTTTAAGGTTGGTGCTGATAATGAGTTAAGCAACTTTAAAATTCAAAAAGGAATTGATAAAATTACTAATGATGAGGCGATACGCATTATAAAAGAGGGGCCGAAATGGTTTAGTGGGGAAAATCAAACGTCGACTGTGACGTTTTGGTTTAAATAGGTTTGGCCACGAAGGCGCGGAGGCACAAAGGAGAAAACTAAGGTTTTGTACTAATCCAAAAATCTTAGCGCTGCCGTAATACTTTTTATATCGAAGTAGCCTGTAAAAATTCAGTAATATAATTAAATCGACATCAAGCTTTGTGTCTTTGAGCCTTAGTGGCTAAATTATATTATACACCCACTTCCCGTAAATCCTCCCGCTTGCTACCGTCATACAATTCATATTCTAGTAGCCTGCAATCAAGCTTACCGTTATAAAATTCCATACGCCGAGAAGCCTTAAGGCCGATTTTTTTCGCCAGGTCAGGGTTTCCTGTAAAGATATATCCCGAGTATCCTTTACAGCTTTGCTTCATAAAATCACCCATGCGTTTATAAGTCGCTTCCAATTTTGAATGTACACCTAAACGCTCGCCGTATTCCGGGTTAAAGAAAACCACACCTGCTTCGCCTTCAGGCACGGGAGTTTCAGCGAAATCACACACATGGAATTCAATTAAGTGATCAACACCGGCTGTCTTTGCATTTCTTTTCGAAACATCCACCGCATCTTCAGAAATATCGGAAGCAACGATTTTATAGCTAACATCTTTTTTCGACTTGTCTTTCAACTTTCGCCTCTCTACAAAAAAGACTTGTTCGTCGTAGCCGATGATATGCATAAAACCATAATTCATCCTGAAAAGGCCAGGATATTTATCTGTAGCTAACAGCGCAGCTTCAATAGCCAAAGTCCCCGAACCACACATTGGGTTTATAAACGGGCTTTTTCTATCCCATTTGGTGGCCATAATGGTTGACGTAGCAAGTGCTTCGAGCATTGGAGCCTTTCCGGGGAT
>JANMZB010000169.1:0-6547 GCA_031382725.1 Sphingobacteriaceae bacterium
ATTATATGAGATGCTGAAACAAATTCAGCATGACTTTAAACTCCATTGACGTTTTCTAAAGCTCTTTGTCTTCCCGAATTTATTTCGGGATCCCGCACTTGAACAGTTTAATTATGTTGTAAGATGCTGAAACAAGTTCAGCATGACATTAACTACCATTAACGTTTTCTAAAGCACTTTGTCATATCGAACGCAGAGAGATATCTAAAGCGCAAACTCAAGAGTTCCCTCCTCGGGCCGGGAGGACAGTTGCCTAATTAACCGTCATTTATAACGCATTATCCTTCTTTGTCATCAGCGAAACAAGGTAAACTGTAAGCACTGCCAACGGGAAAGAAATAATTGCGGGGTTATCCAATTTATGCATCGCTGTCGCGGGATCTAATCCATAACGATCCCACATAGTTGGCGAAGTTAAAATTATAGCCAACGATGATACAATGCCAACCACAATTGAAGATGCGATGCCATTTGCTGTGGTTCTCTTCCAGAAAAGCAGGAACAAAATGGCTGGCAGGTTTGCCGAAGCGGCGATTGAAAATGCCCATCCCACCAGAAATGAAACATTCATTCCTTTGAATATAATACCTAGCGCAATAGCCAGCAAACCAACACCAAAAGCGGCGATTTTACCTGCTCTAACCTTTTTATTATCGCTCAAATCAAGTTTAAAATAGTTGTCCATTAAATCGTGAGCGATAGCACCCGAAGACGCGATGATTAATCCGGCTACGGTACCTAAAATTGTAGCGAATGCAACTGCCGAAATGATCGAGAATAATACCACGCCAAAGGCTTTTGCCAATAAGGGTGCAGCCATATTACTCGACTCCACATCCTGAACCCCATTTACCGCAGCACCCAAGCCCATATAAAGGGTAAGAATATAAAATATCCCGATTGCTGCGATAGCCAAAATAGTTGATTTACGGGCATCACGCTGTGATTTTACAGTATAGTACCGGATTAGAATATGAGGAAGCGCAGCGGTTCCTAAGAACAAAGCCAGCATCAAGGAAATAAAATCGAGGCGGCTCCAGATGCTGGCTCCCTTGCCGATTTTATATTTCAAACCGGGAAGCATGAAATCTTCACCCGCCGTTGCATTCTGTACAAACAACGATACTTTTTTACCCTCATCAGTAAACTTCACTTCAGAAAATCGAACTATCTCACTTTTCTTAATGGTTGCCAAAAATTCGAACGGACCAACCGGACCGCTTTTGTCAACTTCTTTTCCGTCTATTATAATTTTACTTAGATGTCCAACCTGGAAGAACTGCGCATCTGACTTCGGTCGACCGTTGTAAAGTTTTGTACCATTATCGCCATCAGAAATAGAAAGCGCTTCCCTTAAACTATAAACATTCTCTTTATTTACAAGATGGAACCATCGTACAATACCATACTTTTCTAACTTCACAAAATCTTTTCCTTTTACCTGTTGCTGGGAAAGCACATTCCATCCAGTAGCGCTCACTACACTTGTATCAGACATTTGAGGAGTAAGCTCCATAAATTTATGATACGTGTTCTTTTGATGATTCGGGCTTAGGGTAAATCCGTTTTTAAGAATATAGATTGTAAGAATTAATGATAAAAGTAATAGTAGCGCACCTTTGATAAATTGTACATAAGTCGTTGACGTCATTCCAGCACTGGCTACAATAAATATTACGACTGCTCCTACCAACACCACTCCTACCCAATGCGGAAACCCTAATAAAGGTGTTACTAAATCGCCTGCTCCTACCATTTGTGGGATGAGGTAAAATAAAGATACAATCAGGGTACTGATCGCGGCTGTTAACGTTATGGCTCGTGATTTAAACGAAGAATTTAGCGCATCAGTAAATGTGTATTTACCAAGACGTTTCAGAGGTTCGGCAATAAGAAAAAGCGCAACAATCCATCCCGCAAGGAAACCAATAGAATATAAAAACCCGTCGAAACCAACGGTAGCAATCATCCCACATATTCCTAAGAAGGAGGCGGCTGATAAGTAATCTCCAGCGAAAGCGATCCCATTTACAGCCCAGTGAATTTGTCCGCCAGCCGCATAATAAGATGAGGCCGAACTTGTTTTTCGTGCGAAATAAAATGAAAGGCCAAGTACGAGACTAACAAAAATTACGAAGAAGAATATGGCGATGTAAGAAACCTCGTAAATCATGCTTTCTCCTCCTTGGTATTTAAGTCATCTTCATACTTAGAGCAAAAGTAATTATAGAGTATACCAAGCAATACGGCAAAAATTATCAAGCCCATTCCATAAACCAATGCAAGATTTAATTCTATAAATACTTCAGTAGCCAGCAATTCGTAATTCCATACTCCGATAATTACAAATCCGGCGTAGAAGAACAGGTAGATGAAGAAAAACCAAACGCCTAGGGAGGCTTTTTTTTTCGAGGCATTTTCAATGCCTACTTGTACTGCAGGTTCGTGGAGCATACAATAATTGCGTTATAATATTGGTTGAATTTGGTGCCCAAGTTAAAAAGATTCAGTAAATAATTGAAACGAGGACTACATTTCATTATACCTTAATTACCATTTGGTTTATTAAGACAATTAATTGCCACAATAATTACTCAAGAAAAGCCCAAAACCATTAATTATAATTTCTAAATTACATTTGTGTATCTGATATCTTCTTCCGATATTTGCAAACTCTTTAAAGAGATCAGTTTTACAATAAGATACACATTATACTATAGTCATGTCGAGAATTTGTGATTTAACAGGAAAAATGTCGATGAATGGTTACAACGTTTCGAATTCGAACGTTAAAACCAAACGTAAGTTTCATCCTAATTTGCACGTAAAAAAGTTTTTTATTCCTGAAGAAGGACGTTGGATCACGTTAAAAGTTTCTACTTCAGCTATCAAAACGATCAACAAAAACGGTATCAGTGCCGTAATTAATAAATTCCTTAAACAAGGATCTATATAATTTTTATAAAGCAAAGCAATGGCTAAGAAAGGTAACAGAGTTCAGGTTATTTTAGAATGTACCGAACAAAAAGGAAGTGGAGTACCTGGGATGTCTCGTTATATCACCACCAAAAATAAAAAGAACACTACCGAGCGTTTGGAATTGAAGAAATTCAATCCTAACATGAGAAAAGTAACTGTTCATAAAGAAATTAAATAAACGAAGGATAGAAGGAATGAATGATCGAAGGAGTTAAATACCTTCACCCATTCAATAATTCACTCATTCAATCATTATAAAAACATGGCAAAGAAAGTAGTTGCAACCCTGAAAACCGGAAAAGGTAAAGAATACTCCAAAGTAATTACAATGGTAAAGTCTCCTAAAACCGGCGCTTACACATTTAAAGAAATGATTGCACATAACGATCACGTTAAAGACGCAATTGCTGAAGCAAAAAAAGACTAGTCTTTTTTCTTTAAAATATTAAAGAGCCGTCCCGATAATATCTGGAGGGCTTTTTTTATGTTTATCCGTGTGCTAGCTATTTGCACATCCGCACATCAATTAATTTGAACATCTAATAATGGGATTATTTGATTTTTTTAAAAAGAAGGAAACAAGTCCGGTTGAACAGGAAGCCCTTGATAAAGTACTTGAAAAAACCAAAGAGGGACTTTTTTCTAAACTCACCAAAGCCGTAATAGGCAAATCGACAGTTGATGAAGAGGTATTGGATGAACTGGAAGAGATTCTTGTAACCTCTGATGTTGGTGTTACCACCACCCTCAAAATAATTGAGCGAATAGAAGAGCGTGTTGCCCGCGATAAATATGTTAACACTTCCGAGTTAAACGGAATTTTAAGGGGCGAAATCCAGGAGCTTCTGGCCGAAAATAACAGTAGCGACTTTGATAGTTTCGATTATGGAAGCTCCAAGCCTTATGTAATAATGGTGGTAGGTGTAAACGGAGTTGGCAAAACAACAACCATCGGAAAATTAGCTCACAAATTAAAACTAACCGGTAGTAAGGTAGTGCTCGGTGCAGCTGATACCTTTCGTGCAGCAGCAGTTGAACAACTGAAATTATGGGGCCAACGGGTTGATGTTCGCGTTGTTGCACAACCAATGGGTTCTGATCCGGCATCGGTAGCGTTCGATACGCTGCAGTCGGCGGTGGCAAACGGAGAGGATGTAGCGATAATCGACACCGCCGGTCGACTCCACAACAAAGTGGCATTGATGAATGAGCTTACCAAGATCAAGAATGTAATGCAAAAAGTTGTTCCGGGGGCACCGCACGAAATACTTTTAGTACTTGATGCCTCAACCGGACAAAATGCGATTGAACAATGTAAGCAATTCACGCAAGCTACAGACGTGAATGCTTTGGCATTAACAAAGTTGGATGGAACTGCAAAAGGCGGCGTTGTTATAGGAATATCGGATCAATTTAAGATTCCGGTGAAATATATTGGGGTAGGTGAAGGAATCAACGATTTGCAATTATTTAATAAGAAAGACTTTGTTGAATCCCTGTTTAAATAATTCGTAAATTTGAATATGAGCCATAGCATTATTATCCATACAAATAATAAAGACGAGCTTTCAATACTAGAAGAACTTGCTAAAAAAATGGGTTTCAGTTCTCAAATTTTATCTGTTGATTCAAAGGAAGACCTCGGACTTGCACAAGCTATTGCCCAAAACGACCCAACAGAATCACTTCAGCTCAACGAAGCAATGGCATACTACCACACGCTAAGTAAAGCCAAATAGTGCAGGTTGTTTTTAACAAAAGGTTTTTAAAAGACCTTTCAGATGTTCCGGCAAAAACACGTTTAAAGGTTGAAGAATTAGTTTTCCAAGAAATTCCCGCCTGTTCAACGATCTCACAAGTAAAGAATTTAAAAAAGTTAAAAGGATATAAAGAATTTTATAGAATCCGATTTGGAGATTATCGCATAGGCATTAAAATTAATGACGATTCTACTTTAAGCTTCGAGAGAATTCTTCATCGTAAAGAAATCTATAAAATCTTCCCTTAATCAAGAGCGATTCAGATGAAGACTAAGCAAATAAAAACGGTTCAAAATATCAAGCCAAGGGTAAACGTCATTACTTTAGGCTGCTCAAAAAACGTCTACGATTCTGAAGTATTAATGGGTCAGCTTCGGGGCAACCAGATTGATGTAGTGCATGAATCAAATATTAATGCAAAAGACGACATCATCGTAATCAACACCTGCGGATTTATTGATAATGCCAAACAAGAATCTATTGATACCATTCTACAATATAGCGAGCTAAAGGAACAGGGGAAGATTGGGAAGATTGTGGTTACGGGCTGCCTTTCAGAAAGATATAAACCAGAGTTAGAGGCTGAACTATCTAATGTAGACGCTTTCTTCGGCACGAACGATCTTCAAAATATACTATCAAACTTAGGTGCCGATTATAAATATGAGTTAATTGGCGAACGCCTTTTAACCACCCCATCTCATTTTGCATATTTTAAAATATCTGAAGGCTGTAACCGCCCCTGCTCGTTTTGCGCTATTCCGCTGATGCGTGGTAAGCATGTTTCTAAACCGATTGAAGAATTAGTAAAAGAAGCACGAAACCTTGTAAGAGGCGGCACAAAAGAATTGGTGGTAATTGCACAAGACCTAACTTATTATGGCCTTGACCTATATGGCAAACGTAATCTTGATGAGTTGCTTCGGAATCTGTCGGACGTAGATGGTCTGGAATGGATTCGTTTACAATATGCTTATCCATCGGGTTTCCCGATGGAGGTGCTGGACGTGATGAATGAGCGGGAGAATATTTGCAAATACCTGGACATGCCACTTCAGCACATTAGTGATAATATGTTGAAATCTATGCGCAGAGGTATCAGTAAGCAAAAAACAATTGAGCTGGTGGATGCCATACGCAACAAAGTTCCTGACATCGCTTTGCGAACTACATTAATTTGCGGATATCCGGGTGAAACCGAGCAGGACTTTCAGGAAATGAAGCAATGGGTTGAGGAAACCCGATTCGACAGATTGGGATGTTTCACTTATTCACACGAAGAAAAAACACACGCCCACTCCCTTGAAGATAATGTTACCGATGAAGTAAAAGAGCGACGTGTTGAAGAGATTATGGATATTCAACAGGCAATATCATTTGAGAAAAACCAGGAAAAGATAGGGCACACTTATAAAGTACTAATCGATAAAAAAGAAGGCGATTATTTTGTAGGACGTACCGAATTTGATTCGCCGGAAGTGGACAACGAAGTGTTACTACACGCCAGCATTAATTATGCAAGCATAGGAAGTTTTGTGCAGGCAAAAATTGAACGGGCCGAAGACTTCGACTTATATGGACAAATTGTCAAATAAGTGATGCATAACAGGGGAATTAATTCATTTCCCTATTTTCGTTTTCACGATGAAAGCAACCTACATCGACTACAGCGATACAAACAGCTTTTCGACAACGCTGCTGAGTTATCTTTCACACGATCCACGGCTAGAACCTTATATCTCCAACTGGCCAACTAAGGAAAACTTTAATACATTAATAGATCGAAAAAAGTCTACCGCTAATCGGGA
>JANMZB010000123.1:0-1535 GCA_031382725.1 Sphingobacteriaceae bacterium
GCCGCCCCGGTACCCGGTATTTCCTGGAAAACTGCGACCCTCCTGATGGCCTAGCCGTGTGGCTCAAATTTCTTGGTACCTTCGACCATGGCGATTGCCTCGATACCAAAATCCAAGTCTTCCAACGCCAAGCCGACACCCAGTGGCACGCATCATTCCCCGGCGGCCTCGAAGGTTTCCTGGAATTCATCGCAAACGCCCACGCCCAAATGGATCGTGCAGACCCCCTCTTTCTTTTGCATTCCAAATCTACCGACTACCAGCTCATCAACACTGTTAAGAACCGCCTTGCTGGTTACGATTCTTCCGGTATGATTTACTCCATCGCCGATGCGCACAAAGACAAAACCTTCGACGCATTCATGCTTGCCATCCTCAAGTGGCGCAATTTCGAGGACGCCCACCACCTCTCCTCTGCCATTACGAAGGCCAAACATACCCATACGGAACCTCCCCCACCCTCGGACGCGTACCCCGAGGATCCCTATGCCCTCGCATATGCTACCCACACCGGCCAGCGCGGTATTTACCACATGGATAGCCATTCCTTCAATGCCCTCAAGGCCGTCAATCCGGACCTTGCGGCGCAATGGGTCTCTGAACGTAACAATCTCCTTGCCAATAACCGCCCCGAACCGACGGCCACCCCACGCCTTCCATCGGATAATTTTCCCGGCAAGCCTCCTGTCGCCCCTCCTGCGACCCTCCCATCTCAATACAATCGCACGCAAACGCACCACGCACATCAGCCCATTGCAAATCCCGGGACACTCTCCCATCAGGCCCACCTTGGTACCACACTTCCTTCCCCCGATGCGGCCACGGCGTTTATCCATGCCGTACAGAGTTCCTACCCCGAGGACCAGTGGTCGGACACCCTTCGCCAAGCTTACCACACCATGGTCGACCTTCAGTTATCCGACGAAGATTCCGATTCGCTTACGTATGCACACCATACCACCGTCTCCGTTGACACCGCCCACTGCAATTCACACATCTTCGCCGGCCACACTTCTGTCACCTTACGCCCTGGATGGCATTTCAGCACTACCGACGGTGGCGCCGACACCATGATCCTTGGTTCCGGCTGGACTTTCCTCGAGTACTACCCTGACCGCACTATCAACATCATCGGTTTCAATGAAAAACACGCCCGCAAAACCGGTTGCCGTGTCGGTACAGCGTGTGCAGTGGTGTGCGACTCCCACGGCGTCGAACACCTGGCCATCGCCCATCAGGCCGTCGAGAACAAAGGCTCTCGCACCTCCCTCCTCTCCGAGAGCCAGATGCGCACCCATGGTCTCATCGTTGACTCGACTTCCCGCCGCCATCTCGGTCCCAACCTGGTCCCTGGCACCCAATCCATCACATTCCCCGACTCGACCACAACCATCCCCCTCCACATGCAGTCGGCCCTGATGATCTGCCTCCATCGTGCTCCCACACACCTGGAAATCGATACCCTCCCTCGCCTGCACCTTAATTCCGGTGACTGCTGGAACCCCCATGAACACTATGACGATGACGACGTGATT
>JANMZB010000250.1:0-11686 GCA_031382725.1 Sphingobacteriaceae bacterium
AAAGTTTAATTGTGAATAATTTGGTTTAGGTTATAAACTTAAATTAAATTTTGGTAATTCACAATAAATCAACTTATTGGTGCTACCACACCCGGCAATATAATCCCCGCCTCCTTTAAATCATGAATCAGCTTTTCCTGAAAATTAAGTTTAGCATCAGCAAAGCCATGGGGATTAACCCAAATTTGTACGAAAACCTTGTACCCGTCGATATCTAAAGAGCCTACGCCAATTCTTGATTCAGGGCTTTTTAGGATGTTAGAGAAGCTTTTAATTACGTCTTCAATTATGGGTTTAACCGAATTAAAATCGGTACTATAATTTAGCTTGAATTCGATGTCCAATCTTCGCTTTCCTTCCCTGCTGGTATTAATTATAATTTCGTTAGAGAGCTTGCTATTAGGGATAATTACCGTTTTGTTATCGAATGTGGTTACTACCGTATAAAATATCTGGATGGAATTCACTGTGCCCTCTTGCCCTTGTGCTATAATATTATCGCCCACTCTAAATGGCTTAAGTGCAAGAATGAGTACTCCGCTGGCAAAATTTTGCAAGGTTCCGGACAGCGCAAAACCAGCTGCAACGCCAAAGGCGCCGATAACTGTTGTAAAGATTGTTAGCGTAAACCCTGCAATCTGCATAATGCCGATGATGAGCATCACCTGAAGGGAAATAATGATAAGGCTTTGTAAAAATGGTTGCAGAGAAGGGTCCATGTCGCGTTTCTGCATACCGGCAACAAGCCATTTCCTTATAAACTTAATGAACCACAATCCGATAAAGAGGATGATGATTGCAGTTAAGAGGCGCGGGCCGTTTAGTAAAATAAAGTCGTATGCTTTGTCGTAAAATTTATCCCAGTTCATTGTCCGGATCAGGATTTAAAGGATTTGAGAATTAGCAGGATTTGGGTGCTTCATTTAAGTTCTTATTATAAATATTATTAGAATTGAACACGAGTTTGTATTGAAGGCTTGTGCTTCCAAAGTTAATTAAAAGCCCCTTTTCAAAGTTATAAGCAGTTACATAGTTTTTAGCCTGGGCTAAATGTGCGTCTTCAAGATTGATTACTGCTTTTAACTCAATCACCAGCTTGTTTTCTACAATAACATCAGCGCGTCGGGTTCCTACATAAATGCCATCATAAAATATCTGATGTGCCACTTCTTGGGCGAATTTCAAACCTGCTCTTTCCAATTCAATTGCTAAACATCTTTGATAAATTCTCTCTTGAAATCCATTGCCTAACGTGTTATGGACTTTCATTGCACAACCGATAACGGCGTAGGTGAGGGTGTCTTTTTCCATGTCCGGACAGGATTAGATTAATTTTCGAATTAGCAGAATTGGGTTAAAATTAGTAATTCTGAAAATTAAATTGCCAACATCCAGCAAATTCTGAAAATCCTCCCATCCTGATAAAACAAACGCCCCGAAGCGTAGCTTCGAGGCGTTCCTATATTATGCGTGAATTATGTTACATCATTCCACCCATGCCGCCACCCATTGGAGGCATACCACCATGACCACCTGCAGAAGCTTCTTCAGGCTCATCAGCAAGTACACACTCTGTAGTTAACAACATAGCTGCGATAGACGCTGCATTTTCTAATGCTACACGAGTTACTTTAGTTGGGTCGATAACACCGGCACCAATTAAATTTTCGTAAACATCTGTACGTGCATTGTACCCGAAATCAGCTGTTCCTTCTTTAACCTTCTGTACTACGATAGAACCTTCGATACCAGCGTTTTCACAAATCTGACGAAGAGGCTCTTCGATAGCGCGACGGATAATCTGGATACCAGTATTCTCGTCTTCGTTAGCGCCTTTAAGGTTAGTTAAAGCACTTACCGCACGAATGAAAGCTACACCACCACCAGCTACGATACCTTCTTCAACCGCTGCACGAGTTGCATGTAGTGCATCGTCAACACGGTCTTTTTTCTCTTTCATTTCAACTTCTGATGCAGCACCAATATATAATACTGCAACTCCGCCCGAAAGCTTAGCCAAGCGCTCTTGTAATTTTTCTTTATCGTAATCTGATGTTGTAGACTCAATCTGAGTTTTGATTACAGATACTCTTGCTTTAATGTTTTCTGGGTCACCAGCACCATTAATTATGGTAGTGTTGTCTTTGTCAACGGTTATTTTTTCAGCTTGACCTAAGAAAGAAAGGTCAGCATTTTCTAATTTATAACCGCTTTCTTCAGAAATTACAGTTCCACCAGTTAAGATAGCGATATCTTCAAGCATTGCTTTACGACGGTCGCCAAAGCCAGGAGCTTTAACTGCAGCAACTTTCAGTGAGCCACGGATTTTATTTACTACCAAAGTAGCTAGTGCTTCACCATCTAAATCTTCAGCAATGATTAAGAGTGGTTTTCCTGTTTGAACTTGTTTTTCCAAAATCGGAAGAAGTTCTTTCATTGAAGAGATCTTCTTATCGTAGATCAGGATGTAAGGATTCTCAAGCTCAACTTCCATTTTGTCTGCGTTCGTTACAAAATATGGAGATAAGTATCCGCGGTCAAACTGCATACCTTCAACAGTTTTAACTTCTGTTTCAGTACCTTTTGCTTCTTCAACCGTGATCACACCTTGTGTTCCAACTTTTTTCATTGCATCAGCAATCATCTCACCGATAACATCATCGTTATTAGCAGAAATAGATGCTACTTGCTTGATTTTGCTGAAGTCATCTCCAACATCTTGTTTTTGCTCTTTCAAGCTTTCAACAACAGCTCTTACTGCTTTATCAATACCACGCTTTAAATCCATTGGATTTGCACCAGCGGCAACGTTTTTAATACCTGAAGTAACAATAGCCTGAGCTAAAACAGTGGCGGTAGTTGTTCCGTCACCGGCAATATCAGCAGTTTTTGAAGCCACCTCTTTCACCATTTGAGCGCCCATGTTTTCGATAGGATCTTTTAATTCAATCTCTTTGGCAACAGTTACACCATCTTTGGTGATAGCCGGAGAACCGAATTTCTTATCAATAATTACATGGCGACCTTTTGGTCCTAAAGTAACTTTAACCGCATTGGCTAAAATATCAACACCTCTTTTCAGGGCATCGCGTGCTTCAACATTATATTTAACTTGCTTTGACATTTTTAATTTATTTTAAATGTTTTTGAATATTATAAATAGGGCAAATAGTAAATTCTGATAGGAAGGCCTTCAAAATTTAATAAATGATTTTAGATAGTTGCAAAAATATCAGACTCACGCATGATAAGATACTCTTTACCTTCAATTGTGATTTCGGTACCTGCGTATTTGCCGTATAAAACCTGATCTCCAACATTGTATGCCATAGGGATTAAGCTACCGGTTTGCTCGGCATACTTACCGGGACCAACCGCTACTACTGTTCCTTTTTGCGGTTTTTCTTGTGCCGTTTCAGGAATGTAAATTCCAGATGCAGTCATTGTTTCAGCCGCAGCAGCTTCTACTACTACTCTGTCTGCGCTAGGTTTAATATTTAATGCCATAGTTTTGATATATAAATTTTGTTCTGAACCCTGATTGACACTTTTTATGCCAAAGCCAATAGATGTTGAATTTTGACACCTAAGTTGTCAAAATATCATTCTCCAAACCGATCTCGATTTCTGTTTGAACCTGGTCAATGTCATGATGTCAGTGAACTGTCAGCAAACAGAAAAGGCTTCCCGCACGGAAAGCCTTTTCAAAAATTCTGTATATGTCGAACTACTTTTTTGAGGTATCTGTTCCAAAACCAGGTAAAGCTTGCGGAGCAATTGGAGAAACTCCGGCTGGTTTTGTTATTTCATTTTGAAGAGCGTCTGAACTTCCTTCTTTTCCACTCTGAGGAACAATATTAATAACCAATACAATAACCATTAATGTGATGATTAAAACCCATGTTCCTTTTTCAAGGAAATCTCCTGTACGCTGAACGCCCATTACGTTATTGGATCCGGCAAAACCGGAAGTTAAACCACCACCTTTAGGATTTTGAATTAAGATGATAAGTGCCAATAGTATGCAAACTATAATAGCTATAATAACAAGGGTTATAAACATGATAATATTTTAGTTGAATTTCTTTTCTATTTCCTGAATTTGGGTTGCAAAGTAAGTGCTTTTTTCCGGAAATTTCAAACTTAATTTTTGGTAAGTATCAATCGCTTTGTGAAACAACATCTGGTCTGTATAGATTCTGGCCAGTGTTTCAGAAACCAGATCCAGGTTATCTTCAGAACTCTTTCTTGCTTTGTTCTCGGTATCTAATTTGTTGGCTTTGGGTGGCCGGATCTGAGGATCTTCACTAATAAACTTTTCGATAATTACATCTTCCTTACGTTTAATGCCAAAACTTACCGGCTTGCCGAATTCATTTTCGAAAACATTTATTTCCGGCTGTATGTGAAAAATATTCTCCATAATCTGCTGTTGCAACGGTTGCGGATTATATTTTCTTACCTCTTGCTTATTTCCCGAGTTCTTAACCGCAGCATAAGGCTGATGATTTTCGGCATGCTCTTTACGGGTTTTATTCAGCCACCATAAAAATGAAAAGGGTAATTTATCATCATCATAGTGCGCCAAAGCCTGTTCAGGCTCCGCTTCAATAGTATTGACCTCGACAATTGGTTCCTGAATAATTTCCTCTTTTAACAAAGGATCTATTGCCGACTTGTCGAATACAAAGTAGTCTGTTGATGCAATGTTGCCAACAATTTCATTTTGAGCTGGCGCGTTTTCCGTTGGCTCTTGCACTTCAGCTTCCGCTGAAATTTTCTCAGGAAGTGTATCGAAATCATCGTGATATTCCGGGAACTCGAAATCGGGAATAACGGTTTCGATTGTGTTGTGAAATTCTTGAGCTGTAAAAACAAACGGACTTTCAATACTTTCTTTTTCCGGTTCGATTTCAGCTGCAACATTATGCTCTTCAAACTCATCTATCGCGTTTGGTTGAATTGGAATTTCTTCTATCGGCTCAGATTTTTCTGACTCGAGTTCTACTGGCTCAATCTCTTCTTTACCCGTTTCTTTTGAGGCGATATCCGCTTCTTTTTCTGGCTCAGTGACTATTTCCTCTTCAGCTTGGGCTGGATCTTCAAATTCTGTTTCAGAGACTTCTGTATGATTGAAATCTTCAACTTCCTCAACTTCAGGCTCTACTGATTCATCAGGTACTGGCAAACCATCGACATCAGGATTATCAGCCGGAAGGCTTACTTCTTCAATGCTTTCAATTTCTTGCCGGGTTTCCTCGAAAACTGCAGGCTCATTATATTCGGCTACAGCAAATTCTTCAGGATTATCTGCCTGTTCGTTATCGTCTTGAAAATCATCTGTTTGCTCTACAGCTTCTATATCACGATCCTGAACTTCATGATCAGCAGTATGTTCCTCTCCGATTATTTCAGCATTAGAATCTTCGTCTGGGGTTTTATCTTCCTCTGCTATAATTTGTGGAAGGCTTTCGGTTTGATATGTATTCTCTGATTCGTTGTCTAATTCCTCATCAATTTGTGAGGCTGACTGTTCGTCTGAAATAGTCTCAGCAATCTCTTCAGTTTTCTGAGTTTGATGTTCCTCAACATCATCAGGTTCAAGTGCAGTTTCTTCAGAATTTAAAGCAATTTCCTCTTCAACTTCATCTTCAACATTGAAGGTGGAGCTATCAAAATTAGTATCAGTTTGCTCTGAAACAATTATTTTCTGCTGTTCGGAGGTTGGCAAACCCTCATCAGGAATAGGGTATGGAACAACATTAGAGCTTTCTTCCTTCTTATTTTCAAAGCTTTCTGTGTTGTTTATTACTTTGTAAAGAAGAGACCTGTTAGGCGTATAGATGGCGGCTTTTGAAAGATAGCTTTCGTAATTTTCGGGCTTATATTTTTTAAGCGCGTAAGCGTATGAAAGATGAAGAGGAATTGAGAAGGGATACAATTCAAGTAAATCCTCCAACATGGCCATATCAAAGACCGTTAAAGTGGAAGGTTTAGAGATTAACCTTGAAAACTCTCGGGTGTTAACGAAACTTAAATCTGCCACTTCCTAATAAAAAGATGAAACTAATAAACGCATTACCAATTTGCAAAAGCTTTATTGAAAATATCTTCTGTAAGTCTTTTGGTGATGATTGGAATATATTTGGGTTCTTGTTGTTGAACAGAACCTTGGTCGAGTGAAAATTGTTCGGATTGACTGAATGATTGTTCGAAACTGTCTTTAACCTCTAATGCACTTGTATATTTTACGCTGACAGTAATTGTTAATCGAACAAGGCTCGACCGTTCGTTTGCAGTAACCGCTACGTTGCCAATGTTATAATCGGTTATTCGCCCTTCAAAATGACCATCGGCATTATCTCTGATAATATTTAGCTTGCTTTGGGTTCTGATACGTGTTTTTAGTTCTTCAGTAAAAGCCTGACTAAGCGTTGGAACTACAATCGGTGCAGCATTTTCAAAAAAATCAACCGAAACAGTTTTCATGTTATCAGGGATTGACGCTCCAGCCAATGAATAAATGCCGCATGACTGGAAAAGAAATACTAAAGGCAGAAAAGCAACTAGTATTCTGATAGATATTTTGTTCATTAAGTGAGGTCTAATTCTTTAATCTTACGATACAATGTTCTCTCGGAAATACCCAATTCCTGAGCAGCAAGCTTCCGCTTACCTTTATGTTTTTTCAATGCTTTTTTGATCAGGTCGGATTCCTTTTCGATTAAAGATAACGATTCTTCTACTTCTTCGGTATGATGACTGTAATCAAAACCTTTATTATCGTTTTCCGGATGGTGAATGGTTACCAGGGGCACATTGGGTTGTGCAACGGGCAACTCAATATCTCGGTAAAGCTGATGAATTAATTGAGGATTGGCCGACACCGCATCGGCACTGCCACCATTTTGAATGATTTCTGCGACCAGCTTTTTAAGTTCAACCATGTCGCGCTTCATATCAAACAGCACTTTATAAAGAATGTCTCGCTCTGAAAAATCTTCTTTACCGCCATTATTTAACCGCATTGGCAAAGTTCCGGCTTCTTGCGGAATGTACTGTTGCAAGCTTAGTACTGTAAGATTCCGATCTTTTTCAAGAACAGCAATCTGTTCAGCAACGTTTTTTAACTGCCTGACATTTCCGGGCCAGCTATAATTGATCAGCATTTGCTGCGCATCCGAATCTAATAGCACAGAAGGGCTGCGATACTTATTAGTAAAGTCGGCAATGAATTTTCTAAAAATAAGATGGATATCATCCTTCCTTTCGCGCAAAGCGGGGATTTTTAGAGGAACAGTATTCAGTCGGTAATAAAGATCTTCTCTGAATTTTCCATTCTGCACAGCGTCAAACACATTCACGTTAGTGGCTGCCACAACACGCACATCTGTTTTTTGGACTTTGGACGAACCTACACGAAGATATTCACCGGTTTCCAAAACACGTAACAACCGCGCCTGAGTTCCCAAAGGCAATTCGGCTACTTCATCCAGAAAAATTGTACCGCTATTCACTACTTCAAAATACCCTTTACGTGCTTCGTGAGCGCCTGTAAAAGAGCCTTTTTCGTGACCAAATAATTCAGAATCTATCGTGCCTTCCGGGATTGCTCCGCAGTTTACGGCAATAAACGGACCATGCTTACGGGCACTCAACTGGTGTATGATGTGCGAAAAAACTTCTTTTCCGCTACCACTTTCGCCTGTAATTAACACTGAAATATCTGTCGGAGCCACCTGACGTGCAACATCAATTGCCCTGTTGAGCAGGGGCGAATTTCCTATTATGCCGAAGCGGTTTTTAATGTCTTGTATATCCATTTAATGTGCAAATGTAAAATGTGCAGATTTGCAGATTGTGTGTCACTTATGTGGGTTTTACTATATATCCCAGTAATGTCGCCGTAGTACATTCCTCGGCTAGAATATAAGCATACTCACCCGGTTTGTAACTTTCATCAATTGGAAAAACTACCATTGCATTATGATCATTTCGGCCTGCATAATGTAGCTTCGATTTTTTTGAAAAACCTTCAATTAACACTTTTTGGATTTTACCCAGTTGAAGCTTCAAACGCCCATGCGAATGCTGTTGCTGTTTGGCCACAACTTCCTGCAGCCGGCGTAACTTAACATCTTCAGGAATATCGTCTTTATAACGCTTGGCAGCTAAAGTACCCGGGCGTTCAGAATACATAAACATGTACGCAAAATCGTACTGAACATAATTCATCATGCTTAGGGTTTCCTGATGCTCTTCTTCCGTTTCGGTACAAAATCCTGTGATTACATCGGTAGAAATAGCACATTCAGGTATAATTCTTCTGATTGCTGCAACACGTTCCATATACCATTCGCGGTCGTAGGTACGGTTCATCAAATCCAGTACCCTTGAATTACCCGACTGTACAGGAAGATGGATGTAATTGCAAATATTATCGTGTTGAGCGATGGCGTATAAAACCTCGTCAGTAATATCTTTTGGGTGAGAAGTGGAGAAACGAACACGGAGATCGGGGCTTACAGAAGCAACGAGTTTAAGGAGATGGGCGAAGTTTATAGCCTCACCCCGGCCCTCTCCAGAAGCCTCACCCCAACCCTCTCCAGAGGAGAGGGAGCTTCCCTCAGAGTTTGATAAGTTGGCGTCAATCGCCGTCTTATCGGAGAATATGGAACCTTCCTCAGCGTTTGATAGGCCTGCATCCAGGCTCCCCTCTCCCTCGGAGAGGGGTTGGGGGTGAGGCACCCACTTATACGAATCCACATTCTGCCCAAGCAACGTAACTTCGCGGTAGCCTTGATTGAATAAATCCCGAACCTCGTTAACAATCGAATGCGGATCACGGCTTCTCTCCCGTCCCCTTGTAAATGGAACCACACAGAAAGAACACATATTATCGCAACCTCGCATAATCGATACAAAAGCAGTAATTCCGTTCGAGTTTAAGCGTACGGGACTGATATCCGCATAGGTTTCCTCGCGGGAAAGCAAAACGTTTACCGCTTTGTTTCCATCATCTACGATACCAATTAAATTGGGAAGATCGCGGTAAGAATCCGGACCAACGACAACATCAACAAGCTTTTCTTCCTCTAAAAATTTAGCCTTCAAGCGTTCGGCCATACAGCCAAGCACACCTACAATTAGTCCGCGATTAGTTTTTTTGACAGCACCGAATTCACGCAGTCGGTTTCTTACCTTTTGTTCTGCGTTTTCACGGATGGAACAGGTATTAATAAAAACTACATCAGCTTCCTTATAATTAGCAGTTGTTTCAAACCCCATATCCGTCATGATGGACGCAACGATTTCACTATCAGAGAAATTCATGGCGCAGCCATAACTTTCTATATATAATTTACGACCATTGTGTTTAGATGCAGGGCTTTCAATTAGCAGTGCCTCACCTTGCCTTGCTTCATCATGCTTCACAGCCTCGATCGAAGCAACTTCTGTTTCACCTATCAGCGGATTGTACATTATTGTTATATTGGGATGCAAAAATACATTATTTTTCAATACGATGACAGTCTGTCAGTCGGGAAATGACGTAAAAATCTTAGGCTTTAGGTAGAGAGAAAAGAGCGAATGCCGATTAATCAAATCACAAAAAAAACAAGGTTAAAACTTAAGTGGCTAATTGCAACCACACTTATAATTGCTGTCCTAGTAGTTGGAGTATCAGCATATATGTATTCGAAAATCGACCCCTTGGTTGCGGCGCGACTTAAAGAAACGATCAGAACCTCTTCAAACGGGCTATATTCAATTTCTTTCTCTTCGTTAAAGATTAATCCTTTTTCAGGGAATGTGATAGTAAAAGATATTGTATTTCAACCAAACATGGAGGTATACATGCGCTTGAAAATGGACCAGATAAACCCAAGCCACTTGTTTGTAATAAAGGTTAAATCATTAAAGCTAAAGCGCGTACATCCCATAAAAGCTTACCTCAAACACGATCTTGTAATTAATGAGATTCTTATCGGGAAACCAACTGTAAAAGTATATTACGAAAAGGCGATTGAAAAAGACTCGACAAAAGTGGATAACAGAACGGCCTGGCAGCGACTATCGAAGTACCTTCATTCATTTAAGGTTAAGCGTGTAATGTTTAGAGAGATAGACTTTCAGTATATAGACCGTCATCTCAATAAGCCTGAGATCAACAGCATTAAAAATCTATCTCTCACTATAAACGATATTTTGGTTGATTCACTTAGTCACCTGGATAAATCAAGATTTTATTACACAAAGGATATTCTGGTTGAAATTACAGACAACCAATTTTCGAGTAAAGATGGGATGTATACTATCAAGTTTGACAAGTTTGAAATGTCTAGCCTGAATAAATATGCTATGGTAAGAGGATTGAAAGTTATACCAAAATATCCTGAAATTGAATTCTCTTTAAAATGGAAATACAAAAAAGCAAGATACGCCATTGGAATTAACGAAACGAAATTAAACGGCATCGACTTTAAGTCGCTGACTGAAAAAAGGCAGTTATTCGCGTCTTCGCTAGTTTTAAGTGATGCGGGCCTTGATGTCTTCATGAATAAACAAATGCCTAAACAGCCCGGCGATTTGGGAACAAATTTTCCGCAACTCATGCTGAAAGAATTGAGGCTAACCTCTACGATTGATACCGTAAAAGTGGCCAATTCAAAACTCAGCTATACCGAATACGATCCTTACACGATGAAAAAGGGTAGGATAAATTTTATCGGTTTAGGCGGCCAAGTGCTGAATGTAACGAATGATTCTACATCCTTAAAGAAAAATCATTGGTCGAGAGCCAGGTTTACTGGCTACCCTTACGGGAAAGGTCGGATTAATCTAAACATCAATTTTAATCTTACCTCAGCAGTTCAGGAATATAATTACGCGGGCAAATTATATAAGATGCAGGCCAGGCATTTCAACCAAATTGTACGCCCATTAGCATTACTTGATATTAGTTCGGGCACAGCTAAAGAAGCTACGTTTTCGGTTAAAGGGGATTACCGTAACGCCAAGGGTCAAATGACGATTATCTATAATGATTTGAACATTGGAATTCTGAAACTCAATAGGAACAAAAAGCTTCAGAGAAGTACGCTTTTATCACTCGTTGCTAATAATTTACTCCTTAAAGAAGATAATCCTTCTCAAGGAGAGCCATTAAGAAAAGGCAAAATAAGCTATTCGAGACCTGATTCCATCTCCTTCTACAGCATGATTTGGAACAGTCTATTTTCCGGAATAAAAGAAAACATCGGCATGACCGCCGAACGTGAACGGGATCTTAAACTGAAGTTCGAAAGCTTTAAAGGCGATGGTCCGGCTAAAACAAAAGAACAACGAAAATTACAGCGAGAAGAGAGACGTAAAAGACGAACTAACAAAAAGTCTAGCAAATAGAAGCACGTCTAAATTATTTTACAGCATTCTAATTATATTGCACCTTTTCAATTAGAAGACACGTAATAAGCATCCTAAACACATAAAATAATATGAAGAGTTTCTTAGATCAGGATTTTTTGTTGAACACAAAAATGGCGCAACAGCTTTACCATGACTTTGCGAAAGATATGCCTGTGATAGACTATCATAACCATTTGCCGCCAGACCAAATTGCAAATGATATCAATTTCGAAAATATAAGTCAAGCCTGGCTATATGGCGACCATTATAAATGGCG
>JANMZB010000262.1:0-1567 GCA_031382725.1 Sphingobacteriaceae bacterium
GAGACTAAACCCCTTCCAAAAGACGATTCTATTTGCAGTAACAGCGATACAGCCACAACACTCGTTTAGTCACCACAACAACAGTAGCTACCATGAAACGCAACAAGCCACATCATGGTAGTCTATACACGTTCACCCACGACGTTTCAGCCCATCGATGGACAGTCACCATCGCTTCACTCAAGGTCAGCAGCAACCATCCATCATCTGCCACTTACAACGCCCGTTCCGACCAAACGAAAATCTCGTCAAAAATTATATCGTCCATGGCGAAATTCCACAAACAGACAGCCCGCCTCCATTCATCTGATCACGAGCGTCCGGATATCACTTACCACCTAGATAGTAATGGAGATCTTTTCTCCCATGAAGACGATGCTATCTCGAGGTGATACACATTTCTCTCATGAGACCCAGCCTCAACCAACACACGAGTTGTCGATTCCATCTGGAAAACCGCGATCGATTGCCAAACCGCGAAACGGCATCGATTCCACCCCCAATCGGGCAAGACAATCCGACTAATGGACACTCCCCAACTGAATAGTCCATCCGATGACAACGAGCGTTCGATACTCGCCACTTGGCAGCAATTAAAACCCTCAACACATCGGAACCATATAACTCAACCAGGGAAATGGTTACCTGAGTTATATTGCTATCTATGAACCCCCACACACACAATAATCCTGTACCAGTCTACCATCTTGTAGACACTCCAGTACACCGATAATGGGCGTTTTCAACCAGCATATAATACAAGCACCAACAGACAGTCCCTCCATTTCCATCAACATCACAACTTCATTAGCATTTTGCATACCAAACCCCACATTTCGGTACTACAAACACTCGACACTCCACGCTTTAGGATGCCGAACCACAGCTACGTTATTGACTTCGAGACCCTGGCCCAGTGGACAGCCGAGGAAGCCTTGCGTACATGCTGGACCCCGGTTTAAAAAAAGTCAAAGCAAAAGCAAAACTTCCTTCACCCCTACCAGCATTCCATACCGGAGGTACCATCGGAGTCGAACTAGGACGCACAGAGTTAATTACTCTCTATACATCCCAGTCCAATTCACATTCCAAAATATCGGTATATAAAGATAACTTTTCATTGGTACTGGGACAAGGTCGCAACATGAAAAACTCCCGTTCCACGCCCCCTCTTTTTGCTGTAATGCAAAACTTCTAGACACCGGATCTTCGCCCTTTCCCTGCCTTTGTAAACGACCCCACGGACACCGACGGTTTTGCTCCACCACACCAACACCATGACAGAACCGGCCCAGATCCGCCGACGTCGTAAATTATGGTACTGGATGCTATGTCATTCGCCCACGTCGTAGCTCCCATTAATGATGCTACGTCCTATGGACAAGTCCCCGACCTGCCGACGTCATAGACCACGCAATCCAATCTTCGTCATCCGCTGATACAGTCCCCCTCGGCATCTCGGGGGGCAAAACCTCTCACCAGCCTATCGGAGGACCAGTTCCTGATCTGAAAACGCTGATGAGCCACGCCGATTTCAAGGTCACATCTCCGACCCTCCGTCGTCGTA
>JANMZB010000315.1:0-2516 GCA_031382725.1 Sphingobacteriaceae bacterium
CAGTTGATCGAAATATTCTATGGGAGGAAGGTAAAATAAAGGAAGTATTACGCCTTTGTGCATTGTATACAGTATGTTTGTAGTCCGGTGCGCCGAAATTAAAATAAAAAAACCGAAGTATTATTAATGCAAACGTATCCAAAAGTTTCGGTAGTAATTTTAAACTGGAACGGTAAACATTACCTGGAAAAATTTCTGCCTTCGGTGCTTGCTTCTACCTATCCTAATCTTGAGATTGTGGTTGCAGATAATGCTTCTACAGATGATTCGATTGCCTTTGTTAATAAGACTTTTCCTCAGGTAAGCATTATCAAAAACAAAGAAAACCTGGGCTTTGCAGGCGGTTACAACGCCGCACTCTCGACTATCAATTCCGACTATTTCGTGTTGCTTAATTCGGACGTTGAAGTAACTCCTACCTGGATTGAACCGGTAATTGAGTTAATGGAAAGTGATCCTCTTATCGCCGCGGCACAACCCAAACTTAAAGACTGGAACGATAGAAACAAATTTGAATATGCCGGTGCAGCGGGTGGTTTTTTAGATCAGTTCGGTTATCCCTTTTGCAGGGGAAGGATTTTCGATACGATTGAAGTAGATAAAGGCCAATACGAAACAGCTTCTGAAATTTTTTGGGCAAGTGGGGCGGCTTTATTTATCAAAAGAAACTGCTGGGAAAAAGCACAAGGCTTAGATGCCGATTTTTTCGCTCACATGGAAGAAATTGACCTTTGCTGGAGATTAAAAAATCTTGGATTCAAAATCATGTATTGTCCGGCTTCAACGGTTTACCATGTTGGCGGTGGTACTTTGCAGTCGGAAAACTCCTATAAAACCTACCTCAATTTTCGGAATAACTTGTTTATGTTGTTGAAGAATCTGGAGGGTAATCGGGTTGTATTTATACTCTTTATCCGGTTCTGGTTGGATTTGCTTTCGATGATAAAGTTTTTGCTGGCTGGAAGGTATAAACATGCCGGTGCAATTAATAAAGCACATGTAGATTTTTTTAAAGGCTTAAGCCGGATGAAAAAAAAGCGAATTTATACAATGAATGCGAACGATGCAGGCTTGTTTAAAGGAAGTATTGTGTGGGAATATTTTATTAAAGGGAAGAAGTTTTTTAGGGAGATTTATAAAGGATTGTAAATGCACATCTCCTCATCTGCACATTTCCTAGTCTGCACATCTTCTCATCCGCAAATCTTCTCATCTAGTCCGTTTTCTTCTCAATCTGATAATTATTCCGTTCTGTAGAATTTCTTGAAACCAACTCGGCTACAAAACCCGTCAAGAAAAGTTGAAAACCCACAATGATAGCAACCAGCGCAATATAAAAAAGTGGCTGATCTGTAGCATTGCGGTATTTTAAATTCTGTGAAATAGCGATGAGTTTTTCGGCGATAAGCCAGATCGTCATAATCAATCCCGAAAGGAAACTTAGTACACCCATGGTTCCGAAAAAGTGCATGGGGCGTTTCCCAAACTTGCCGACAAAAAAGATAGAAAGCAGATCGAGGAAACCGTTTACGAAGCGGCTCATTCCGAATTTAGTAGTTCCGTATTTTCTGGGGCGATGTTCTACTTCCTGTTCCGCAATCTTTTTGAACCCAGCCCATTTAGCCAAAACAGGAATATAGCGGTGCATCTCGCCATAAACCTCAATATTTTTTACCACCTCTTTGCGGTAAGCTTTCAAGCCACAATTAAAATCGTGCAGATTGTGAATGCCCGACATGCTTCTGGTAGCCGAGTTGAATAATTTGGTAGGAAGCGTTTTGCTTAAGGGATCGTGTCGTTTTTTCTTCCAACCCGAAACCAGATCATATTTTTCTTGGGTTATCTTACGGTATAATTCAGGTATCTCATCCGGACTGTCTTGTAAATCGGCATCCATGGTGATCACCACATCACCTTGCGCTTCGGCAAAGCCGATATTAAGTGCCGCAGATTTACCGTAGTTTCTCCTGAATTTTATTCCTTTAACTCCGGGATATTTATATCGCAGCTGCTCAATTATCTCCCAGGATTCATCGCTGCTTCCATCGTCTATCAGAATAATTTCAAACGAATAGCCGTTTTCCTGCATTACGCGGCAGTTCCATTCTACCAATTCGGGTAAAGATTCGGCTTCGTTATAAAGAGGTACAACTACAGAAATATTCATTTAGAACTTGGGAATTAATTTATTCGTTTACACTGATTGATGATTCTCTTTTAAAGACACCAGCAAACAGAAAAGCCGCTACAAAAAGTATAATTACTAAAAAAATCAGGTTTGTAAAAATAGAACTCACATTTATCGCGTCGGTCGCATCAAATCTTTCTCCGATTGATTTAACCGTCTCATTAATTTTCTGCTGCGGAGCTTTGATACTTTCCAATAATGTACGAATCGCATAAATAAAATTTGTCTTTGCCGCAAAATTTATCTGCGACGGGATGATTTTAAAACTTAAAAGCATTCCGAAAGAAGAGCTTAAATAAGCGGTTATAAAGGTGATGAATATGCCGGA
>JANMZB010000367.1:0-2613 GCA_031382725.1 Sphingobacteriaceae bacterium
TGCTGAAGATTTGATGATTTGCAATGCCGATTCGCCGATGTGTATTGCCGGTGTTTTCGGTGGATTAAATTCTGGTGTAAGCACGTCCACTAAAACAGTTTTTCTTGAAAGCGCTTATTTCAATGCGGTATCTGTACGAAAGACTTCAAAACGCCATGGTTTAAAAACAGATGCTTCATTTCGTTTCGAACGCGGAACGGATCCTGAAATGACGGTTTTAGCTTTAAAGCGGGCTGCGCTATTGATTAAGGAAATTGCGGGTGGCGAAATTTCTTCAGACATATCTGATCTTTATCAGACTCCTGTTTCGCCTTTCGAGGTTGTGGTATCATACCAGAATATCAATCGTTTAATCGGCGAAGTAATACTACCGGAAACCATCCGTGAAATTATAACCGCCCTTGGCATTGCCATTATTCACAAAAGCGAAGATGGATTGGTTTTGAAAGTTCCGTCTTTTAAAGTTGATGTAACCCGCGAGGTTGATATTATCGAAGAAGTTCTTCGCATTTACGGGTATAATAACATCGCTATTCCATCTCAAATTAGGGCTTCTTTAAATAATTCGGTTAAACCGGATAAAGAAACGGTTCAAAATCAGGTGGCAGATTTGCTTTCAGCAAACGGATTCTCAGAAATTTTATCAAACTCGCTGACTAAATCATCCTACGATCTGAATCCGGACACGGCAGTTCGAATCTTAAACCCATTGAGCAGCGATCTTGATACGATGCGCCAAACATTGCTGTTCTCAGGTTTGGAAGCGATTGCTTATAATCAAAATCGCAGAAATGCTGATTTGAAACTTTACGAATTTGGCAAAGTTTATTCAACTTCGGATGCCGGTTACTCGGAGAACTTTCGCCTTAGTGTGTTTATGTCGGGCCGTAACCTAAGTCAGCAATGGAATCATGTTAATTCTCAGGTTACTTTTTACAATTTGAAAGCTGCTGTAGATGCCATTATAAAGCGTTTGAATGTTTCGGGTTTAACAGAAAGTTTATTTGAAAGTGATTCATTTCAACAAGGTCATCAGTATAAAAAAGGTGAAAACACATTGGTTTCATTCGGACTTGTATCAAAAGCAACTCTGAAAAAACTTGATATTGATAAGGAGGTTTTCTTTGCTGATTTTAATTGGGATTTAGTTCTGAAATCGATCCGAAAAAATAAGATTACGTTTAAAGATGTTCCAAAAATGCCTTCGGTGAGGAGAGATTTATCGCTACTGATTAATAAGGAGGTTACTTTCAAAGAGCTTGAAATCCTTGCTTTAAAATCCGAAAGAAATCTATTAAAAGAGGTAAACATATTTGATGTGTACGAAGGAGAAAAGTTGGCCCAAAACAAAAAATCATACGCGTTAAGTTTCCTTTTGCAGGATGAGGAGAAAACCCTCACCGACAAACAGATTGATTCTGTAATGAGTAAATTAATCAGTATTTTCGAAAAAGAACTGGGAGCAGAGGTGAGGAAGGGGTAGGAAATAGAAGAAGGAATGAAGAAGAAGGATTGAATGATAGAGTGAAGGAATGAAAAGGACAAATTTTACTCACCCATACATTCTCTCATTCCTCAATTCATTCATTCTCTAATTAACCCATTCATTCTCTCAATCCTCAATTCATTTATTCAATCTAAGAGATGTCTTTAGCAAGTCAGGTAACAAATGTAGTAGACAAAACACAACGGCTCATTGAGTTGTGCGAGGCTTTACAGGAAGAAAATGGACTGTTGAAGAAAGAAAATACTGATCTGCAAGCAGGGGTAGATTTGAGCAAAACAAAAATTACCGAGCTTGAAGAAAAGTTAAAAGCGTTAAAGCTGGCCAGATCATTAGAAGGTATACAGATAGCAGAAATCTCGAGCGACGAAAAAACGCTTGACATAAAGCAAAAAATTAACGATTTTGTGCGAGAAATTGATAAGTGCATTGTATTGCTGAAGAAGTAATATAACGTGAAACTATAGCCAAATGGGAGAAATCTCCATTAAAATAAATATTGCTGACCGTGTTTACCCGTTAAGAGTAAATATGGAAGAAGAGGAAGTGATTAGGCGGGCAGCTAAAATTATAAACGACCGTATAAAAGAATATCAGGACAGTTATGCGGTAAGAGATAAACAGGATTTATTGTCGATGTGTGTATTGCATTATGCAACCGCCACATTAAAAGCCGATAAGAAACGAGTGGACGAGGATACCGAGGTGGCCGATAAGGTTTATCAATTAGATCAGTTGCTTACTAACTTCTTTTCAAAGTAATTTACGTTCTTTATATAGGGCAAAAAATTTGACCGTAGTTAAATTAGGTTTCACTGTTAATACTTAATTCATTAAAAGCGTTTGGTTTCTGAAGCATTTGCCGAGGAAGTCAATTTCTCTTTTGATGAATTCACAATGCCTAGAACTTATTTAGTTGCGGTTTTTTTTATTTAATAATAACTATGGAGATAATTGGATACATTTTATTAGGGCTGGTGATAGGCATAGGAGTGGGGCGTTTTATGCTTCGTACCTTACTAAAAAACCAGGAAGTAGCAGCGCAAGGCAAGGTTAAGAAGATTCTTAAAGAGGCTGAAAACAATGCTGAGATATTAAAGAAAGATAAG